>CAMTPG010000089.1 GCA_947074335.1 uncultured Parabacteroides sp. | reverse complement strand
ACATAGGCCCGAATATCTTCTTCCACACTAAAAAACTTAAGTACGCCGATGATCGCATTGGCCACATAACCTATCATCACTCCGATAATCAGCAATGTAACATTCCCCTTCACCTTCTGCGAAACATAAACAATCAACGCCATCACCGAGAGCGCTCCGATAATTGCCGCCACACTCATCGCCATTTCGCCCATAAAACCCAGCCGGCTCAACGCCACGCCGCCGATTTTTCCGCTCAGCAAAATCACAAAAGCTACGCCCATGCCGGCGCCGGAGCTGATGCCCAGCACCGACGGACCGGCCAGCGGATTCCGAAAAACCGTCTGCATCAGCAAGCCGCTCACCGCCAGACCGGCGCCTGCCACCAAAGCCGTCAGCGCCTGCGGCAAACGCGATTTCCAGACAATATTTTGCCACGTAACCGGCTCTTCGGCCGTATGCCAGAAAATATGCCAGACCGATTTCCAGGGAATCATCACCGAACCCAGCACCAGATTCAGAAAAAGCAAAACCAGAATGATACCCGCCAGAAGCAGCATCAACAGAGAGTTTGAACGCTTCATGCCGCCTATTTTAGTAATTCGTAATATACGGGAGTATGTTCGGGCAGCAGATCGGGATGAAAAATATGCAGCAAATCGGCCAGAATCACTTCGGGCTCGACCGGCATACTTTCGTAGAACGGTTTGTTGCGCATATTACAATAGATAATGCCCTTTTCGCGAAAAGCCCGAAAATCGGCATAGCGCGCATCCTGCTCTTTCAAAGCCTGATAACTGAATTCGTCGGGATAACTGTTTACGATTCGCCAGTAATCAGCTTCGTCGGCCTGACTGTAAACCGTTTCGAAATCGAGTGTTACACCGCCCGAACGGGAATCGTTACGCAGAAAATAATCGGCGCCGGCATCTTCGAAGAGATGAGCCAGAAAACTCTGTCCGCCAACGGCATACCAGTTGCCGCCGCGAATTTCGCCGCTAAACACCACCGGACGCTTCAGCGCAGCCGCATCGGCTGTAAGCAGTTTCAGTCGGTTGTACTCCGTTTCTAAAGCCTCAAACTGCCGGTTAGCCAGCTCCTCTTCGCCAATCAGCAGGCCGATAAATTTGATCCATTCTGCCTGTCCGAGCGGCGTAAGTTCTTTATAGCCCAGATGAGGAATCAACGGAATGCCCACATTTTTAAGCGCTTCGTAACCGCCGCGTTTAAAGGGCGATATTAAAATCATATCGGGATTCATGGCCATAATCACCTCGTTATCGAAATTGCCTTCGATTCCGATTCTGGCTGTCGCACCCTCTTTTAATTGCTTATTTATCTGCGGATTAAATAAATGCCGCGTACTGGTGATGCCCACTACCCGATCCTGCGCATTGAGTTTGGTAAAATTAGAAAGCTGCAGGGAAGTCATACAAACCGCACTTCGCACGGGAGTTTCGATAATCGTATACATTTTCGGGATGCCATCCGGATGCGTTCCGCGCTTCACCAGCGCATATTGAAACGTGCTGCTCTCTTCCTGTTGCGGATCCTGTAAATCCACCAGCACATAATCGTCGGCATAACTCACCCGAAACCCTTTGGCATAAAGCGGATGAATTTCGGTTTGCATACATGCCGTTTCGCTGCCCGTCGTGGTTGTAGCAGTCGTTTTTTCTGTCCGGGGCGCGCACGAAGCGAGCAGAAAAGCCCCCAGACAAGCCATTAAATAGTTGTTCATCTTGTTTTTAAAGTGATACGGCATCCGGTTCCACGCAGATACGGGTCAAACATAAAATGGCAGGTCTTCTGACTTACTCCCGGCTCGTGGCGCCTTCCCATCCTTCGGCGAAGAATAGTGGCTAAAGGTAATGCCCGATGTTTACGAAGTTTTACAGCAGCGTGGTCTGTCCGGGATTTACACCCGATTCCCTTTTCATCTGAATTCTGAATAGAATATCAAAAACCATTTTTCTGACCACAAAGTTAAGCTTTTTCTTTATTTTTACCGCCTAAATTCAGACAGAAGATATGCTAAATACCATTTCTTTCGTTTCGCTCGGACCGGGCGATCCGGAACTGATTACACTGAAAGGACTGCGCACACTGCGCGAAGCCGACAAAATTTATTGCCCCGGCACAACCGATGCGCACAACAAGCCCGTTTCGCGGGCAGCCCTGCTGATCGGCATGCTCGATGTAAAAACGCCCGTAACCATATTTCAGCTGCCGATGCAAAAGACACGTACACAGGCCTCTGAAGTCTATCAAACGCTGGTACAACAACTGATTGCCGATGTACAATCCGGCCTGAAACCGGTGGTTGCCGCCGAAGGCGATGCCGGTTTTTACAGTTCGGTACAATATATTTATGAACAACTGATTGCTGCGGATATTCCCTGCAACCGCATTCCCGGCGTTCCGGCCTTTCTGGCTGCCGCTGCCACAGCCGGAATCCATCTGGTTAAACAGGAAGAACAGCTGCATGTGGTACCCGGTAAAACCACGATCGAAGAGCTTGACCGACTGATTACCAACCGTTATACACTGGTGATTATGAAACTCACACAATGCGATTCCATCCTCCGCCAACTGATCCTTCAGCATCCGGATCTTGAAGTGCATTACTTTGAAAATACCGGATTGCCAAATGCCTTTTACACCACCGATATCTCTGCACTGCAAAACCGCCCGTTTCCCTATTTCTCGCTGCTGATTATCCGCCCCGAACCGCGATAAAGGAGCATCGGCGATGCCCGGTGTTCTTCTTAAAATAAAAAACAGACTATCTGATTTTTCATTTTTCTGATGAGAAAAAAAAGAATCAATGATAGTCTGTACTTAAAATCCTGTCAGGATTCAATTAAATCGTGTCGTAATTTTAATAAATCCTGTCAGGATTTTATAGAATCATGACAGGATTTTAAGATCGGATCAGCATAGCGCTTCATTTTCATGCCGGCTGTTCCTGAAAAATTTATAGTCCGGATTTCATTATTAAACCGGCACTTCATTTACCCTGTTACTGCAGTATTTTTAATCCCGCACAATCCGTATCGATCCGTCGGGCAAAATATCGATTGTCACCTCATCCGATCCTTCTAATTCAAAACGGTAGAATTCGCCGGCAGGAGTTTCGAAATGCTCGATATCGTCGATAGAAAGAGCGGCAAAATCAGATTCGGATAAGATTTTCAATACCCACACCGGAACATCAGCCAGGCAGATTTCGGTTTGGGTAGAAAGCCATTCGCCGCGTGTGTTGAATAACAGTTCGCGTTTGATGCGTCTGTCCAGAATTTCAACTTCGGTAAATCCGTCTTCCACATCAATATCCAGAATGCGGGCATCGGGATAATAGGTGGCTAAGAATTCGAAGATCAGACCGGCTGTAACGGGCGGAATGAAATCTTCGTAATCCGAATCATCATCCACAACCACGCGGATTAAAATACCATCTTCCGAATAATACAGATCCAGCTCGGTCTCTTTACCGTTTACTTTTTGTTCTACTTCGATTACATAAACCAACGCCATCTGATATCGTTCGATGCGGTCGATATCATCGATCTTCCATCCGGCATATTCGCTCAGCAGGAAGGCTTCGCGAACCGCTTCGGGCAACTGATCAAATTCGAGTTCCGTTTCGGTCATATACCAGAAACCGGCATTATCAAACCAGGCCGCATGCTTATAAACCGAACCCGAGCGGGTAAGCAGCGCCGATTTAAAATCGGCAATCACATAATCGCCTTTACTTTTCCAGTTAACATTCGATGCATCGGGAAATTTCTGTACCAGGGCCTCTTTTGCCTTTTCACTTACGGGATCTGCCTTTGCCGAATCATCCGACTGGCTGCAACTACACAGAAAAACGGCAATACCGCAAAGTGCACTTGTTATTACTTTTTTCGCATTCATAAAATAGATAAATATTGGTTTTTAAAATCAGCTTATTGTAAAAAAGCGTGACGTTTACGGCACAAAGTTGTAACTTGATTTTAAAATAAAACTGAAATGCAAAAAAAGAGTATCGGATTAGTTCCAGTATACCGAAAATTGATGATGATGATTTATAAAGGCATATCCCACCTGAAAATGATAATAACCGGCAATGGTTTTCACCAGTGCCAATCCCAGACCGGTGGAGCCCTCTTTCTTCGAACCCTGATAAAAGCGCTCGAAAACGGCGTTCCCGTCTAACGCCGCATCGCCGGGATTTGATACGCTAAACCGGTGCCTGTCAGCCGATATTCGCATCTCCGAATTATCGGGACTGTGAATAAATGCATTTTTAAGTAAATTGGAAACCAGAATATGCGCCAGCGATTCATTCATCCGGATATGGATTTTCGTATCTATATCGGTCTGACAGCGAATCTGTTTATAGGCATAAATCTCGTTCAGATTCTGCAGCGTTTCGGTGATCAGGGCTGTCATATCCACCAGTACACTTTCCGAGAACTGGTTATTGTCTACTTTTGTTAGCAGCAACAGATTTTTATTCAACCGCACCGCCTGCCGCACTGTATCTTTGAGTCGCAAAACCTCTTCGAGCTGCAACTCATTCAGATCCATCTGATCAATCATCCAGTCGATCCGGTTACTGATCACCGCCAAAGGCGTTTGCAGCTCGTGCGAGGCATTGCCGATGAATTGTTTTTGCCGCTCATAAACATCTTCGGAACGATCCACCGCTTTCTGGGCAGCCACATTGAGTTTATAGAACTCGGTATCTTTGGTATCGTTGGGCACAATGCTGTGTTTATCGCCCGGCGTATATCGTTCGAGCCAGTTCAGCAGAATATACAGCGGCCGCATACTTTTGCGGAGCACAAAGGTAGAAATCACGATAATGGTAGCTATCAGAATGATATACAGATAGATCATCCAGTAAAGAATGGTTTCTTTCAGATCATCGTGGGCAAAAGTGGGCATCGATACAGTCAGCTCCAGATATTCGCCCTGCGGATTCCGGAAATGGGTTTTCAATATGCGCGAAGGTTCCGCTTCGCCTTTCGAGGGAATAAATACCAGACCGTCCGAATATTCCTCTTCGCCGGGCGTGGCAGCTGCCGGATCAATCGGGAGAAGCGTGTAGGTGCTGTTCCAGCCGTTGGCTACATCGGGGAGCGACTGGTTGTTCAGCACGCGACTGATAATTAATTCGGAATAATCTTCGAGTGCATCATCGGTTTCGTCGTTAACCTCGCGTACAATTTTCAGATAAAAGAGCAGGGCCCACAACATAATCAGCGGCAACAAAGCCAGTGATAAACGGAGTATGATACGATGAATGAGCGACATCAGGATGTTTCGATGAGTTTATAACCAAATCCGTAAATGGCTTTAATCTCGATTGTTGCGCCATGCTGAATCAGTTTCTGACGGAGATTTTTAATTTGTGCATAGACAAAATGAAAATTATCCACCTGATCTACATGATCACCCCAGACCGATTCGGCCAAAGTCATTTTATCAATAATATGATTGGGACGCTGCATGAAAAAAAGCAGAATATCAAATTCCTTTTTAAGTAAAATCACCTCTTTATCGGCGATGAATACGCGCGAACCGGTAAAATCGATACGTGTATTTCCGAGCGCAATGTGGTTGCTGCCGCCGATATGGCTGCGACGGATCACACTTTTTACGCGGGCCGACAATTCCATCAGATGAAACGGTTTAGCCAGATAATCGTCGGCTCCCTGATCTAAACCGGCCACTTTATCTTCGAGCGAATCTTTGGCCGAGATGATAATGATACTGCCCTGTTTACCCTGCGCTTTGAGTTGTTCGAGCAGCTGCAATCCGTTGCCGTCGGGCAGCATGATATCCAGCAAAATGCAATCGTAATCGTACACTGCCAGCTTATTTTCGGCATCGCGGAAAGTAACGGCCTGTTCAATTACATATCCCTCTTTTGTGAGCGCACGTGTCATCAGCTCCATCAATGAGTTTTCATCTTCTATAATAAGAATTTTCATCCGGCAAAAATAGCTCCTGAATTTAAAATAAAATAGAAATAACAGGAATTGAATTGTACATGTATAACTGGCAGAAAAAGCTTTTTGTTGTGCAGCGCAGCGCGGGGCTGAATCAGAAAACCGGTTTCGGGACGAATCAGTGCGATTGCCCGAAGCCGGTTTATATCATTTGATGAACTGAAATTCGGTTTACTTCAAAATCTTCCGTATCAGCTCTTCGCTTTTTATCATCATGCGCGGAATATGGAACGGACCTTTAAAGATATTGCCTTTGGCCGGCTGCGAAACCGTGCCGTCCTGATGCAGATAACCGTACCATTCGCGATATTCCGGATCGGGAAAACGGGCATAGGTATATTCGTGAATCTGCTGATGCATGTCCAGGTATTTGGCATCGCCCGTGAGCTGATAAGCATACAGTGTGGCGATGATTGTTTCGCACTGCGGCCACCAGAATTTCATATCGTGAGCATAATCCTGACAGGGCAGATTTTTGCAATCGCGGAAATTGATGATGCCGCCATACTGACTGTCCCAGCCCCAATCCCACGACCAGTCGAGAATTTTGAGTCCCAGGTCAATCAAACGCTGCTCATTGCCGCGATGCGCAGCCACCTCGAAAATAAACCAGGCTGTCTCAATACAATGGCCGGGATTGATTACGCGACCTGTACAGGTATCTATAAACTCACCGTTCGGACCTACAGTTTCCAGCAACGCATTGAATTCGGGATGGATGAAATAGTTTTCGAGATCGGCAACCGACTGATCGATCGTTTCATCGAGTATCGGATCGGCAATTACCTTTTTAATCACCATGGCCACATTGATCAGCATCATGGTGATGGAATGTCCGCGCATCTGCACGGTCTCACAATATTTCGGAGCCAGAAAACCTTCGGTACCCAGCATCTTCAGGATGCGTTTGAAGAGATCGAGTGCTTTTGCCGCATATTCGGCATTGCCCGATGCAGCCGCATATTCGGCCATGGCAATCGCGGCAAAACATTCGGAGAACACATAACGGCGTTTGCGCATGGGGCGACCATCGGCAAAGACTTCAAAATACATATGTCCGTCGCTGTCGAAGCAATGCTGCTCCATAAAATCCAGACACGATTTTGAGGCAGCCAGCCATTCGGGGCGCTGCTCGATCTGATTATAGGCATATGCGCAGATAAACCCGAATCGACCCTGAAACCAGACCGATTTGGTGCTGTCCATCAGCGAGCCGTCGCGATTCAGACAGGTATAAACGCCGCCATGCACCGGATCGAGTCCCTTTTCGAGCCAGAAGGGCATGATGTTGTTTATCAGATCATCGTGGTATTGCGAGGCGCACTGCTCAATAAATATACGTTGTTCGCTATTCATGGATTTAACAGATTAATGGATTTAACAGATTAAAGTGATTAAAAACGATTACAACGCGCAAAGAAATTGATCGCCTCGAGTTCGGCTTTCATGGCCTGCTCTTCGGCGTCGGTCATATTCTGGAAAGGCACGCGGTTGGGTCCCATATCCAGTCCGATCAGCTTCATGATCCGTTTGCCGCCCACGATATTGCCTCTGTAATTGCAGATTACGTTGATTACATCCTGCGAGAAATTCTGACGTTCGCGAGCCAGTTCCAAATCGCCGGCCTGCCAGGCATCGACAATGCCTTTCAGCTCGCGACCGTTGTAATTGGTCGTGCCGCCGATGCATCCCGTTGCTCCGCCCATAGCCAGACAGGGAAGAATAGTTTCGTCCTGTCCGTGAAGCATATCGAATTTGCCGTTCTCGTACAAGCGGCACTGATTATATTCGTACAGCGATTCGAATGTATATTTAATACCGGCAAAATTCGGCACACGTCCGTCCATTGCCTTCAGGAAAGGCAACATCGGCAGATACACGCCGCTCAATGCAGGAATATGATAGAAATAGAAAGGCAGATCCGGAGCACCCGAAGCGATTTTCTCGCAATAAGCCACCAATGCCTCTACATTGCCTGCTTTGGGAAACGGCGAAGCCATGGCGCCGGTTGCCCAGGCACCGATTTGCTGCGCATGAACAGCCAGATCATAACTATCGTTTACGCAGGTGCTTCCCACATGAACAATCACTTTAAAGCCCTGAGGAGCCACGCTCACCCATTTTTCGGCCAGCTGTTTACGTTCGTCTGTGGAGAGAAGATAGCCCTCGCCCGAAGAGCCGTTGATAAAAACACCGGTGATACCGTTTTTCACTAACATGGCGCAATAAGCCTCAATGGGTTCTAAATTTATGCGACCATCGGGATAGAAAGGCGTAAAAGGGGCATTAATCAAGCCCTGAATTTTTTCCATATTTGTTCTTTTTAACTGATTCGTTTACTGATCAATACAATTATTAGTCGGCGTTCCTGACCAGGGTATAACAATTTTGTACGGACAAAGATAAAAAATATTCAGGATTTACGATATAATTACCCGATTCGGTTCATTCGCAATCTAATCCCCCGCCCAATGCCTGATACAATGAGATGCAGGCACTGATTTCGCGAAACTGATTCGCCACAAACTCCAACTGCGCCGTAAGCAACTGATCCTGTGCCGAGAGCACCTCCAGATAACCTGTCGATCCATGTTGCATTAACAACTGCGTGCTGCGCACCGTGCGTTGCAAGGAAAGCACCTGCTCTTTGCAAAACTGTGCCCGTTGCGCATACGTCTGCACCTGTGTATAAGCATTATTCACCTCCATACCGGCCTGCAATAGTGTTTGGCGGAAATTCAGAGCTGCTTCTTCGCGGCGCGA
>CAMTPG010000088.1 GCA_947074335.1 uncultured Parabacteroides sp. | reverse complement strand
CAGTTCTTGCATTTAAAATCCGGATTTGTGCTCTTTGTTTGAAAGAACTTTATTCCTGCCGGGATTGTTCTTTATCAAAATAATCGGAGGTGAAAAATGGAAAAATTTCAGAAGGCGATAAAATTAATAGTAGCATTTCTTTTGCTTCTGTGTCTGTTTCGGATGCCATACGGATATTATATGTTTGCACGCTTCGTTGCTTTAATCGGTTTTGCCATTCTGGCTTATTACCGGCATAAATTGCAACGACAGATTGAAATGGTAATTTATATTGCGCTTGCACTCCTATTTCAACCTTTTATAAAATTGCAAATTGGGCGTGATTTCTGGATTTTTTTGGATATTCTTGTTATAATCGGATTGATTGTTTCTATCTGGTGGAAAAGAAACCTCCAAAAGATAAATGAAGAAGACATGGAAGATAAAGATTCGGACGAGCAAGAATCATAATATACAATCAGGATGGAATTTTATAACTCCATCCTGATTGTATATTCAAAGTAATTGAGATAAGAAACGAATCTGATTTTTGTGAGTTGGCTGTAATCCGGTACCTGCCTTTTCTAAGTATTAAATTAAATCATACGACATGGCAAAACATACCGCTTCAGTAATGTTATTAACTCCCATTTTTTTAAATATTTTACGTTTAATTGATTTTAGCCCATCAACAGATCTGTAGATTTCGTCACTTATTTCCTTTTCTTTTTTTCCCTGTGTAGAAAGACGTAATACTTTTATTTCTGTCTCATTGAGTTTAAATATACGTTCTTCTTTCCATTTTTGCTCTCCAAAAATATAGCTCCAGCTGGTTGTACTGTTTTTTTTCAAGATTGTGGCCTTTTGTAATCGGGCATGTGTTGCTGTCTTCGAATTACAAATAATCAGCCATGGTTTTCCTTCATCACTTAGAAAAACAGGAACCATAGTTGCATCAATTATCAGATTATTTATCTGATAATTATATCGTAATGAATAATGCAGACGTTCAGAGACAGGTTTGTTCTCTAAAAAAGTGAACCAGCTTCGTATTACTTCCGTATAAAGATCTCCTTCTTCTTTAGAAGCATATTCGTATATAAAATTACCATTAAGCTTTTTAACTTCATCAGGAGTCCATCCTCTTAAAATAAGAGGATTATTTGATACATATAGTAATTCGCCTTTGTAGAAATCTATCAAAAACAGGCAATGATTTGTGATTTTTACAATACTATCTAAGAATTGAAAATAAGTATCTAAGTTCGCATATTCTTCATCCGATACAAAAGAAATATATTCAGGAAAACTTTTGAATCCACTCGCACTCATGATATTTTAGATTAAATATGTTTAATAATTACAATAAAAATATAATGTTGCGAGATTATATAGTCACAAATATAAGAATAAACCTGGGAAATCCAATTGGTCGGAAAAAAATTACTTATAAAAAAAAGATCAATAAATATTAATTAAAATTTACTGTTGATTTCGAATTTTTCAGGGATGCAATCCATAAGTGTAAATAACTGATCAACCGTTTCAGCCCGCAATAAAGCTACCCGCATTTGTTTAAAATCAGGAATGCCTTTAAATAAAGGAGTTGCAGCCAGATGGCGTCGAATATGAAGTATACCGCGTCGTTCATCCAGGCGCTCTACGCTTTGTAATACTTGTTGTTTTAATATATCGAGATACCAGTTAAAAGGTTCGGAGGGTAATGCTTCGCCAGTGGTCATGAAATGCTTTACTTCCCGGAAAATCCAGGGACGACCTATACTTCCCCGTCCAATCATAACTGCATCTACTCCAAAATCATCAAATCGGGATTTACAGATTTCGGCAGAAGTTACATCTCCGTTACCAATAATAGGGATGTGCATTCGCGGATTATTTCGTACAGCACCGATCAGGCTCCAATCGGCTTCTCCGGTATACATTTGAGCACGGGTACGTCCGTGAATGGTTAAGGCTCCAATACCGCAATCTTGTAATTGTTCGGCCAGATCAACAATGATTTTATGATCTGAATCCCATCCCAGGCGGGTTTTTACGGTAACAGGAATAGAAACAGCATCTACAACAGCACGCGTAATATCAAGCATTAATGGTACATTGCGTAACATGCCTGCACCTGCACCTTTTCCGGCTACACGTTTCACGGGACAACCAAAATTGATATCGATCAGATCCGGTTTAGCCGCTTCGCAGATTCGGGCAGCTTCAACCATTGAGTCCACATCACGACCATAGATTTGAATTACTACCGGGCGCTCCTCATCGGATACAATTAGTTTTTGCTGTGTTTTATTAATGCTGCGAATCAGGGCATCAGCCGAAACAAATTCGGTATAAACCATATCTGCACCAAAACGTTTACACATCAAACGGAATGCAATATCCGTTACATCCTCCATCGGAGCCAGTAAAACCGGGCGTTCACCCAAATCGATTGAACCTATTTTCATGTTGCCTAATACTTAGAGGATGCAAAAATACACAATCCTGCAGGTTTTAGTGCATATTTAAAAGGATACAAACATATTTTATGACTTCTTTTATGCTTCTTTTACGGCATTTTTGTTTTTAGTTCTTTATTGTTGACAAAACTAATCACGTAAAGTATATTCAATAGTACTCACTACACGAACTTGTTGTTTGTAAGGAATATTATCGTCGGGTGTGGTAATTGAAAACTGACCCTGGGTAGCTGTTCTGATTTTGCCCAATGTACTTTTCGAATCATCTGCAAATTTTTCGGCTGCGCGGCGTGCATTTTCAGTGGCCTCTTTGATCATATCCGGTTTTATCTCGTTAAGCGAAGTGAAAAGAAATTTAATGGTTGAAGTTCCATATTCCGAAGAGCTTACAGCAATGCCTTCAAGCAATAATTCGGAAATGGCATTCATGGCATTTCTTGCTACATCTATTTGCGAAGAAGTAACGGTAATGCCTGATGTAATGACATAACGCGAAGTTATTTCCGAAGGATTACGATAGATATCCGCTTTCAGATCTACTACTACCGGAACAGATTCGGAAATCTCATCCGACGAAATCTGATGACGTTCCAAAAAAGCTTTTATTTTTTGATTATAAGTCTCAAGATTAGTATATAAAGCCGGTAAATCATTTCCTACAATTTTATAGGTCATCGGCCAGATTACTTTATCTGCCACAACATCCCGTTCGGCGAGCCCGCGAACCGTAATCATTCGTTTTGATTCATTTAACCCGTTTACTGCACCTTTAATTGAAAAACCCAGAATTACAATTCCCAAAGCCAGGATAAGGCAACCGGTAATAAACTCATTTTTTTTCATATCCATTTGTTTTGTGGCAAACATAGATAAATTTTACTTTTTTAGCAATGTTTTTTGTATATTTACACCCTATTATAACGGAATATATGAGACCAGAAGAGATCAAGGAACAGGACGAAAACGAAAATATACCCGCGAACGAAGATTCAACTGATTTTGCAGCAGAAACCAATCCGGCAGAAACCGAATCGCCTGCAGAGTCGGATGCTGAAAAGGAAACGCATTCGGATTATAAAATCCCCGTAAAGACAGACGGTCGCGTTTCATATCATCTTTCGGGCATGTATCAGCATTGGTTTCTGGATTATGCCTCATATGTAATTTTGGAGCGTGCCGTACCGCATATCAATGATGGTTTGAAGCCGGTACAACGACGTATTTTGCATTCAATGAAGCGACTGGATGACGGCCGTTATAATAAAGTGGCAAATATTGTAGGTCACACCATGCAATTTCATCCGCATGGCGATGCCTCGATCGGCGATGCGCTGGTACAGCTCGGACAAAAGGATCTGCTGGTAGATTGCCAGGGAAACTGGGGGAATATTCTCACCGGCGACGGAGCTGCTGCTCCCCGTTATATCGAAGCGCGCTTATCTAAGTTTGCCATCGAAACTGTCTTTAATCCTAAAACTACAACCTGGCAATTATCCTACGATGGCAGAAACCGGGAGCCGGTCACGCTTCCCGTAAAATTTCCCCTGTTGCTGGCACAGGGTGTGGAAGGGATCGCTGTAGGTCTCTCTTCTAAAATCCTGCCGCATAATTTCAATGAACTGATAGATGCATCAATTGCCTATCTGAAACAGGAATCATTTACCTTATATCCTGATTTTCAGACCGGCGGTTTTATTGATGTCACCAAATACAATGATGGAGAACGTGGCGGTTCGGTGAAAGTACGTGCCAAAATCAATAAGGTAGACAATAAAACACTGGCTATCACCGAAATTCCCTATAGCAAAACAACTTCCACATTGATCGAATCCATTTTGCGTGCCAATGATAAAGGAAAAATCAAAATCCGCAAGGTAGATGATAATACAGCGCGCGATGTAGAGATTCTGGTACATCTGGCTCCGGGTGTTTCGTCGGATAAAACCATCGATGCGCTTTATGCTTTTACGGATTGCGAAATCAGTATCTCGCCCAATTGTTGTGTAATTAAAGATAATAAACCGCATTTTCTGGCAGTAAGCGATGTATTGAAGCATGTTGCCGATAATACGCTGCATCTGCTGCGTACCGAACTCGAAATACAAAAGGGTGAACTGGAAGAGTCACTCTTTTTCGCTTCGCTTGAGAAAATATTTATCGAAGAGCGTATCTATAAAGATGCCGGTTTCGAAAATGCCAAAGATATGGATGCCGCCATCAAACATATTGATCAGCGTCTGATTCCTTTTAAGCCGAAGTTTATCCGTGAGGTAACCCGCGAAGATATATTGAAGCTGATGGAAATCAAGATGGGGCGTATCCTGAAGTTTAATGCCGATAAAAGCAATGCTCAGATTGCCCAGTATCTGGAAGAGATTGCTAAAATCAATCATCATCTCGATCATATCGTAACTTATACCATCAACTGGTTTGCCCTGTTGAAAGAGCGTTTTGGTAAAAACTTCCCGCGTATGACCGAGATACGCAATTTCGATACCATCGAAGCAACGAAAGTGGTTGAGGCAAACGAAAAATTATATATCAACCGGGCCGAAGGTTTTGTAGGTACCGCTCTGAAGAAAGATGAATACATCTGCAATTGTTCAGACATTGATGATCTGATTATCTTCTACCGCAACGGATCCTATAAGATAGTAAAAGTAAGCGAGAAGATGTTTATTGGTAAAGATGTGCTTTATCTGAATGTGTTTAAGCGAAATGATAACCGTACGATTTACAATGTGGTATATCGCGACGGTAAGGCCGGTTTCAATTATATCAAACGTTTTGCCGTTACCGGCATTACCCGCGATAAGGAATATACGGTAACGAAAGGTACACCCGGCTCGCGCATACTCTATTTTAGTGCCAATGCCAATGGCGAAGCCGAAACAATTAAGGTGATTCTTAAACCAAAACCCCGTCAGAAACTGTTAGTATTTGAGAAGGACTTTAGTGAGATTGCGATCAAAGGACGCGGCTCAATGGGGAATATCCTGACGAAAGGCGATATTCATAAAATATCGCTCAAGCAGAAGGGCAGCTCTACACTGGGGGGCCGTATGGTCTGGTTCGACCGGGATATACTGCGACTCAATTACGATGGAAGAGGCGAGGAGCTGGGTGAGTTTCAGAGTGACGATCAAATCCTGGTAATTTTGCGCAACGGCGATTTCTATACTACCAGTTTCGAACTGAGCAATCACTATGAAGATCATATTCTGGTGATCGAGAAATACAATGCACATAAAGTCTGGACGGCAGCTTTGTTTGATGCCGATCAGAATTATTATTATATGAAGCGCTTCCAGCTGGATTCGTCGAACCGGAAACAAAACTTTCTGGGCGAAAATCCCAATAGTCGCCTGATGTTGCTCACCGATGAGGTATATCCGCGTATCGAAGTGATATTTGGCGGACATGATGCTTTCCGCGAACCACTCATTCTGGATGCAGATGATTTTATCGCGGTGAAAGGCTTCAAGGCGAAAGGAAAACGATTATCGACATTTGATGTAGAGACCATCAATGAACTCGAACCGAATCGTTTCCCCGAACCTGCAGCAGTGCCTGAATCCGATCCGGATCCGGAAGATGACGGAACCGATTCTTCAGTACAAAGCGATACCGATGTGCTGGATGAGATTACCGGGCAAATGAAATTATTTTAATACATCATTTATGAAGAAAGCGACCTGTCTGATTCTGTTATTCTGTTGCTGCCTGATGCCGCTCCGGGCTCAGTCGGATAAAAAGGATATTCCCTGGTCGACGAACGAAAGCACCATGCTTGGTTTCGGTGGTTATAATATTCACGACAGCTATTTATCGCCAAGCGCCAATATGAATTATACGGGTTGGGTGGCAAGAGTCATGAATGAACGATTAAAAATGGTAAAACTGGTCGATTATCGTATTGCCCGGCAGCAGATCATCAATGTGGAATTCGGTTCCACACATAATGGTGCCGAAACTGCGCACGAGTATGCCGGTTTTGTAGATTATAGTCTGGGTTATCTTTATCGCTTCGATAATGTGTTCACAGAAGGTCTGCGTTTTCTGACAGGAGCTTCGGCCCGCGCACAGGCCGGTTTTATTTATAACACACGTAACAGTAATAATCCGGCATCAGGCAAAGCCGATCTGGATCTGAATATTTCGGCCATGGCCATTTACGGATTTAAAATCAAAAACTATCCCGTTACAGTACGTTATCAGGGCGAAATGCCTTTTATGGGAGTTCTGTTTTCTATCCATCGTGGTGAACCCTATTATTTTCTTTCGCAAGGTGATTCGGATGGTATTGTGCGGTTCAGTTCCTTTAATAATAAATTTGCCGTACGTAATTACATCACCATGGATTTGCCGTTGGGCAGTTTTACCGTACGGCTGGGATATCTGAACAGTATTTACCGAACGGATGTAAATGGTATCAAAACCCATGTCATTTCCAATACAGCCATGATCGGGTTGGTAAAAGAGTTTGTCTCGTTTGGCGGCAAACGGCTAAAAGATACACAGCGCTATAGCAGTGCCTATTATTGATTTTAGTATAGATGAAGATGAAAAAGATATTAATATTGGTATTGAGTTGTCTGTTCCTGAACGGCTGTGAAAAGGGAACAACCTATACTACCTCGCCGCGTGAGAATTTCGAGGCGCTATGGAAAATTCTCGATCAGAATTACTGTTTCTTCGGCTATAAGGATATAGACTGGAACGATATCTATTATAAATACAGTCCGTTAATTCAGGATACCATGAGCCGGTTCGAACTTTTCGATGTATTGGGCGATATGTTAGCCGAGTTGAAAGATGGTCACACCAATTTGTATTCTTCTTTCGATATGGCGCGCTACTGGAACTGGTACGAAGATTATCCGCCTAATTATTATAAAGATATTCAGGATCTCTATCTCGGAACGGATTATAAGATTGCCGGCGGATTGAAATATAAAATACTGAGCGATGCAAACTCGGAGCGAAAAATCGGATATGCCTATTACGGCAGTTTTACCAATGGCATCAGCGAAAGCAATCTGGATTATATGTTTCTGCATTTCAAAGAATGCGACGGACTGATCTTTGATGTGCGCAACAATGGCGGTGGTGCGCTGACCTATTCGGAACGAATCGCTTCCCGCTTTCTGAGTGAGAAAACGCTGACCGGCTATACACAATACAAAAATGGGAACGGACATGATGATTTTACGGAACCCAAAGCCCAGCATCTCTCTCCTTCCGACCGGATTCGCTGGCTTCGCCCCACTGTTCTGTTGACCAATCGGCATACTTACAGCGCCGGTAATGATTTTGTCAGTGTCATGCGTATTCTCGATCAGGTAACCACGCTGGGCGATAAAACCGGTGGCGGCTGTGGTCTGCCCTTTTCTTCGGAACTGCCCAATGGCTGGGGCGTTCGCTTTTCGGCCTGTCCGATGTATGATGCCAATAAAGAACTGACCGAATTCGGCATCGAGCCCGATGTAAAGGTTTTAATGGATCGCGAAGAGATATTGAGCGGGAAAGATGCACTGATTGATGCGGCATTCCAATTATTGCTCAAGCAATCAGATTCGTTGAATGTGGAGACAAAAAGTAAAATATCATCCGAAATGTTTGGATATTGATAAAAATATAGTACTTTTGCACCACAATTCCGATGCGGCTGTGGTGTAATTGGTAGCCACGCCAGACTTAGGATCTGGTGCTTCACGGCGTGGGGGTTCGAGTCCCTTCAGCCGCACAAAAGAAGGATTTAAAAGGTTGATTGATGATTCAGTCAGCCTTTTTTCTTTATAAATAAATCTCATTATTCTGTTTCCACAAAACTGATATCCTGTTTTTCCGGTTTTATATAAAAACAGAGAAACATGAAATATGTTATCATCGGCGGGGTGGCGGGAGGAGCTACTGCGGCGGCACGACTCAGGCGACTGGATGAGCAGGCCGAAATCATCATCATTCAGAATGAACCGTATATTTCGTATGCCAATTGCGGACTGCCTTATTATATCGGCAATGTAGTTACAAGTCGCTCCCTGTTATTTCGCGAAACCCCCGAACAGTTTAAAGCAAATTCCTGCATTGATGTGCGTATCGGCCAAGAGGCGATCGCTATTGACCGACAAACTAAAAACATCTCCATTCGCCGGTCTGACAGAACAGAATATACCGAAAGTTATGATAAACTCCTGTTGGCCACCGGAGCACATCCGGTTATTCCGCCAATTGGCGGAACGGGAACAGCCGGCATTTTTACCCTGCGGCATGTTCACGATATGGATCAGATCAAAGACTGGATTCAACAACAGCAGATCAAAGAGGCCCTGGTGATCGGTTCCGGTTTCATCGGACTCGAAATGACCGATAATCTGCAGCGGCTGGGCATTGCCGTAACTTT
>CAMTPG010000087.1 GCA_947074335.1 uncultured Parabacteroides sp. | reverse complement strand
TACGGCGGAACGGCCAATGTTACGGCCAAAGCAACCGACTGGCTGAAGCTGGGAATGAATTTTAATGCCTCCTCTTCTACCACCGAATCGTATGATAAGAGTAAGAACGGCGGTGTATTCAGTAATAGTTATGCTCGTTATGCTTTGATTCTTCCACCTAATATTCCGGCCTGGAACGAAGACGGCTCGCCTTATCTGGGTGTAAACGGCGTGTTGGGTTACGGACCGAATACAACCTATTGTAATTATAGCAGTCCGGCGGCGCTTCTGCAGTACGCCAATGCCAATAAACATGAATCGGTACGTATCATCAACAGCTATTTTGCCGAATTGCGGCCGATTGAGGGTTTGATGATCCGTACCCAGTTGGGGCTTGATATCATGCGACTCACAACCAAGCAGTTCAACAGTCCGATCTATCCCGAAGTAAGCGGCAATGGCTCGGCTTACAATTATCAGCTGAAGAATCATGCCATCACCTGGACCAATCTTGCACAATACTCGTTCAGTCTGGGCAGGAATAATTTTGATGCCATGATCGGTATCGAGTCGTATCTGAAAAACCGGGATATCTGGGGTGCCTACAAAACTGATTTGCTCGACAGCAAGTTCCAGACTTATCAGGCAGATTGGGCCAATATTTATCCCACCAGCAATGATAATATTTCCGAATCGTCACTGCTATCATATATGGCGCGTCTGAATTATGATTATGACAGCCGGTATATGCTTTCGCTTAATTTCCGTCGCGACGGTTATTCGGCATTGAGCAAAAACAACCGGTGGGGTAATTTCGGCGGTGTATCGGCTGCATGGCGTGTATCGTCGGAGAAATTTTTCACCCCGCTCACTAAAATATTCCAGGATATGAAGATTAAAGGAAGCTGGGGTATCGTAGGAAACACAAACATCAGCGATTATGCTGCTAAAACATATTATGCCAGTGGTTATTACGGTGAAAGCGCCGTGTATAACATGTCTAACCTTGCCGATGCTCAAAATCTGAAATGGGAATCAAGCACCAAAGTGGATGTGGGAATCAATGCCCAGTTCCTGGATCGCTTCACCTTCGAATTTGATTACTACTGGACCAAAGCTTCGGATCTGATTCTGGATATTCCGGTTTCTCCCTCGAAAGGTATTCCGGGAAGTTCCATCACATCGAATGCGGGTAAAATGATCAACTCGGGGATTGAAGGCACAATTTCGGTAGATCTCTTCAGAACAAAGGATTTCTCCTGGTCAACCTCGTTCAACATCACCACCACACACAATGAGGTGAAGAAACTGGCCGACGGCGTAAGCTCGATTGTGGGCGGAAGCGGTTCCAACGAATCCAATATTACACTGCCCGGTTACTCGATTGCCCAGCTTTATACCACACCTACTGCAGGTGTTGATCCGGAAACCGGCCGAAGAGTGTTTATTGCCAAAGACGGAACCCGCGTATTGTTTATGTTTGAGAAAACCGGTAAATATTTCAATGCCGAAACCGGCGAGGCTTATCCGGAGTCGAACATCGAAAAGGTGATTTCGGGTGGAACAATTCCGACATTCTATGGCGGCTGGACCAACGATTTTAAATACAAAGGATTCGATTTGTCGCTGCTGTTCCAGTTTTCGGGCGGTAACTACATCTACAACGGAACTACGGCAACCATGTCTGACGGTCGATGGTGGAATAACAGCAAAGATGTTTGGAACAACTATTGGACCGAAGAGCGCCGCAATGCAAAATATCCGAAACCGATCTGGCAGGATAACTATTCGAACGGTTCGGGATTCCCCATCTCTGAATGGGTAGAGAAAGGCGATTATTTCCGCCTGAAGACGCTTTCGTTCGGTTATACTTTCAATACCAAAGGATGGGATAAATTGCAAATATCGAATCTGCGCCTGTATATGATGGCTCAGAATCTTTTCACACTGACTCATTATTCGGGTTATGATCCGGAAGCAACCATTATGACTAACAATGCAACGCTTCAGGCCGGTGTGGATAAGAATACTTTGCCGCAGGCGCGTGTGTTTACATTCGGCGTGAATATCAACTTCTAATCAATCATCTCACATTTAAAAGGTTACATTATGAAAAAATATAAGATATATAGTTTATCGTTAGGACTCCTGTTTTCGGGTTTATGCATATCGTGCAGCGGATATCTGGATAAAGAGCCGCCGCTGGCTGTAACCGAATCGGACGTATATAGCAGTCCGGAACGACTCGAAGGCGCCATCCTCGGCATGTACTCGGATCTGAAAAGCGGTTATGTGCTGGGTGGCAAGATGTACATCGCCATGGATTTTATCGGCGATGAATTTGAAATTATCTCTTCAAACGGATATCAGATGCAGGCTACATTCGATAATAATGTAGGACGAAACTCGCGCGAGAACGGCGAGATCTGGCAATATGCTTATCGCTGCATCAACTCGGTAAATACGGTGCTCGACCGATTGCCGTTTGCGCAGGATGTGGCCGGCGATAATTACAATCAGTACATCGCCGAAGCCAAATTTATCCGGGCTGTCTGCTATTTTTATCTGAATACATTATGGTCAATGCCCTACATGATGGGGGCGGATGCACTTTCTGTGCCGCTGCGTCTGAAATGCGAAGAAGATTTGTCGGATAATGCGCTGGCACGCTCTACCAACCAGCAGGTGTATGATCAGATCTTTTCGGATCTGGCTGCCGTTTCCGATCTGCCGGTATCGGGCAATAACATGAACAGCATTACCCGCGCCACCCAGGCTGCCGTAAATATGCTGAAGATGAGAGCTTATATGGCCATGGAGCGCTGGCAGGATGCCATCAATTGCGGCGAAAGCATCAGCGGATACGAATTGCTTGGCAGTCCGGCGGATGTCTTTGCAGCTCCGTACATTAATAATGAGATGATCTTTTCGCTGCCGATGTCGAACTCTAACCGCAATACGGGCAATGCAGCGGTTCCCTCGTATTACTATAACGGCACCTCGGCCATTTTGCATGCCGGCAGCATTTACAGCGAAACCGGATACGGACTCGACGCCGATAACCGTGTAGCGGCATTGAAAGGTTCGGCTAATTCGAATGCCATTATTCTTAAATTCCCGAATGGCTCTACCGGACTGGATTATGTACCTGTCTTTCGCTATGCCGAAACGCTCTTGAATCTGTCTGAATGCTATTTCAATCTGGGCAACGAGGCAAAAGCCAAAGAGCTGTTACTGCAGGTACGCCGCCGCTCACTGAGCGAAGCCGATGATGTGCTGAATTTCGACTCCATGCAGGGAAGCACACTCCGGACAGCTATTTACAACGAGCGCCGGCTCGAATTTATCGGCGAAGGCATTCGCGGCATGGATCAGATGCGCCGTCGCGAAACGATTGTAAAAATGAAGGGTACCAATCTGGAACGCTCCTATTCGCCCGAAGTGGGCACCAACGGATATATCTATCCGATTCCGCAAACAGAACGAACAATGAACAATTTAATTGTCGATTAATATATGAAATTAAACAAGATTTTCTTTCTCAGTTGTGCGCTGGCCTTCGGTTATCCGCTGGCCGCACAACCACTCCCGGAAACTTTTACCGAACAAATTTCCTATTTTATGCCCTCCGAATGGCAGTATACGCTCAATGAATCGATTCCCACGCCACAAGAATATCTGGGTTTCGAACTGGGCGAACAGCACGCAGACTGGAATCAGGTAAACGGCTATATGCAACTGCTGGCCGAAAAATCGCCGCGCTTCTCGGTCGAACAATATGGCAGCACTTACGAACATCGCCCTTTTATTACGGCTGCCATCACATCGCCCGGCAATCAGGGACAGCTGGAAAACATCCGGCAGGAACATCTTAAACTGAAAGATGTTTCGCAATCCGGAAAACTGAATGTGAGCGAAATGCCGGTTGTGGTTTGTATCGCCAACAGTATTCACGGAAATGAACCTTCGGGTGTGAATGCCTCACTGGCTTTTGCCTATTTCTTTGCCGCTGCCGAAGGAGCCGAAATCGACGATTTACTGAATAATACGGTGATTTTGCTTGTGCCGGGACTCAATCCCGACGGCATCAACCGCTTTGCTTCGTGGGTAAATACAAGTCGCAGCTTCAGCGATGTGGGCGACGAACAATCACGCGAATTTGCCGAAGCCTGGCCGTCGAGTCGCGCCAACCATTATTGGCACGACTGTAACCGCGACTGGCTTTTTGTACAGCATCCCGAAGGACAGTTTGGTGCAACGGTTTATCAGACCTGGATGCCGAATGTGTTGAATGATCATCATGAAATGGGATCGGCTTCGACACTCTATTTCTCGCCCGGCCATCCCAGTCGAGTCTATAAAACTGTGCATCCGCAGAATCAGGAAAAAACCTATGAAGTAGCTCAATTCGCCGCTTCGGCACTGGATAAAATCGGTTCACTCTATTATTGCAAAGATAATTTTGATGACTATTATATTGGTAAAGGTGCGGCTTACGGCGATGTGCAGGGTTCACTCTGTTTGTTGGTGGAACAGGGCTCATCGCGCGGACATTACCGCAATACGGTAAACGGACTGCTCACCTTTCCGTTCACCGTGCGCAATCAGGCCATGGTTGCTTTTGCCACAGTCAATGCTGCTTATCAAAAGAAGGATGAGTTTCTCGATTATATGCGCCAATTCCATACTGATGCCGCTAAAACCTATGCCAAAACTGCTGCACAGGGATATGTATTCGACGGTAACGGCTCGGATGCTAAAAGTTATCATTTCCTGAAGACACTGCGCACGCATCAGATCGTCGTGAATAAACTGGCGAAAGATGTAACAATCGACGGAGTGACTTATTCCAAAGATAATGCCTACATCATCCCGGTGGCCGGCAATAATCCGGCTCTGCTCACAACTATTATGGAGCCGAATAAGGATTCGTTTTGCGACAGTATCTTTTATGATATTTCTACATGGACACTGCCATTGGCCTATAATCTGAATTGCGGCACCGTGAAAAGTACAGGCGGTTTAATTGGCGAAGCCGTAACAACGCCGACTTTCCCGACCGGTACGCTGATAGGCGGAAAAAGTAACTACGGGTATCTGTTCGAGAATAAAGAATTTTATGCACCGATGATGGCATATGCTTTGCAAAAGGCGGGCCTCCGACTTAAAACAGCTTCGTTGGGCACCACGTACGCCATCAACGGAAAGTCTAAGCATTTTGGCAACGGCACCTTTATTGTGCCTGTCGAAGGTCAGTCTCTCTCCCCTGACGAAATCGCCTCGCTTATCTCCGGTCTGGCCGAAAAGAGCGGCGTTACAGTATATGGACTGAAAACCGGTCTTTCGCAACAATATGATCTGGGCAATGATGTAAATATGCCTTTCGAAAAGCCTGAAATCGCCGTTATCACCGGCGAATCCATGAACTCGCTGGATTGCGGCGAAATCTGGTATCTGCTCGATTACCGTTATCAGATGCAGCCGGTACTGATCGACGATAAGTCGCTGAATCGTGCCGACTTGAGCAAATACAATGTACTGGTAATGGCGGGCAATCCGCAGCTTACACCTGATGCTAATGCCAAAATCGTGCAATGGGTGAAAAATGGCGGAACACTGATTGGTACCGGAAATGCCTCTAAATTTATCGGCAAACAAAACCTTATGGCACTGAAAGAGAAGAAACCCGTTTCAATGCTGGACTCTACTGTCTATATTCCTTATGCCGATTACCGCAACGAGAACCGGAAAGACGGCATCCCCGGCACAATTGTAGAAGTATCACTCGATACTACACATCCGCTGGCCTGGGGATATGAGCAAAATACTTTGCCTGTATTTAAACGCGGCACTACGACTGTGGAGGTTCCCGATCAGCAGATAAGTGCGCCGATTCGCTATACCGGCAATCTTTTGTCGGGTTATTATCCGGATGTGTATAATGAATCCATAACCGATTCACCTGCTTTACTTTGCGAAAATGCCGGCAAAGGCTGTGTAATCTATTTTGTGGATAATCCCAATTTCCGCTCTACCTGGTTTGGTACCAATAAGCTGTTTTCGAACGCTGTATTGTTCGGTCAGCTGGTAAATAATCGATCAAGATATTATTAATATAAACCATTTAAATAAAGAATCCGATGAAAAAGAGTATTTATCTGACCAGTTTATTCCTTGCTGCCTGCTGCATGGGTGTAAGTGCCAAGAAACCCAAAAAGATTCAGAAGGAACAGCAGTTAACCTCCTCTATCGATGATAAGTTCAATGTATACGATAATCTTCAGAAAAGCATCTGGGGATATGCAGAGCTGGGATTTCTGGAAGAACAGAGCAGCAAAGCATTGCAGGATGAACTGGCCGCCAACGGTTTTACCATCGATGCAGGTGTGGCAAAGATGCCGACTGCTTTTGTTGCCACTTACGGCGAAGGCAAACCGGTAATTGGCATTCTGGCCGAATTTGATGCACTGGGTTCACTCTCGCAAGATACGGTTGCTTATATTAAACCGCTGGTAAAAGGCGGTTCCGGTCACGGCTGCGGACATAACCTGCTGGGAACAGCTGCAGTAGCCGGTGCCATCTCGGTAGCCGAATGGATGAAAGAAACCGGCACACCGGGAACCATCAAAGTATACGGCGCACCGGCCGAAGAGGGCGGCGGCGGCAAAACATTCCTTTCCAAAGAGGGATTGTTTGATGGCGTAGATGCTGTATTAGACTGGCATCCGGGAAGTTCGAATGGTGTAAGCGGCGGTTCGTCGCTGGCTCGGCTGAGCACAATCTATTCGTTTCACGGCACATCGTCGCATGCCGGCGGCAGTCCCGAAAAAGGGCGCTCGGCACTCGATGCGGTAGAATGCATGAACTACATGGTAAATATGATGCGCGAACACATGTCGATGGATTCGCGTATTCACTATGTAATTACCGACGGCGGCGGCATTTCGCCCAATGTAGTACCCAATTATGCACAGGTATCCTATTATGTACGTGCCAAAAGCATTCCCGAACTGATGGAACTGGCCGAACGCGTGGATAAATGTGCCAATGCAGCTGCACTGGGAACAGAAACAACCGTAGATATCCAGCGTCTGGGCGGCGCCACACATCCTAAATTGCCCAATAAAGCATTGACCATGCTGATTTATGACAAACTGCAACAGGTAGGTGCTCCGCAACTGGATGAACGCGAAACCGCTTTTGCCGAAGCATTGACCAGTACAACGCGCAACACAAACGGAATCGAAGAAATGCTTATCGTTCAACCATTTACCGAAAATGATTTTGGCAAATTGGGTCATGGCTCATCCGATGTGGGCGATGTCAGTTGGAATGCGCCCGTAGGCTCTTTCTCGGCAGCCTGTTTTGTGCCCGGCTCGGGTGGTCATTCATGGCAGAATGTAGCAGCAGGCGGAAGTACATTGGGAACTAAAGGAGTTATTACAGCGGGCAAAGTATTTGCATTAACTGCAGCACAGATACTTACAGATCCTTCTTTGCTGGAACCGATGCAGGAAGAATTTATTTCCGAACTTGGTGCCTACAACTACAAACCGATTGTAGCCGATAAAGATCCTGAATTGGATTATCGTAAAACAGCCGATTAACAATCACTTTTTACTTATATTTTTTTCAGAATCCTTTTTGTTCAACGGCCGTTCCGCAAAGCAGAACGGCCGTTATTTTATTTGTATACACAAAAATAAGGAACATCTTCTGCAGCGCGCACTTTAAAGCGCACATCCTTCTCTACACGGAAAGTTTCAAATTTACCATACGTTTTCCACGCTGTCTCGCCGGGCAATAATACATCCAGTTCACCGGCAATCACCGTCATCAATTCTATGGTAGCCGTACCAAATTCATATTCACCTTTTGCCATAACACCTACTGTGGCATTTCCTTCGGCAGAATTCAGGGCAATCGACATAACATTGCCGTCAAAATAAGCATTTGTTTTAAACATAATTTCATTTTATTAATCGGGTTTGCAAAGATACATTCCTTACAACTCTGCCAAATCTGACAGGATGTAAAGAATAAAGCCGCAAATGTAATCATATTTCCATAATTTCAAAGATCGAAAGATTGTTTTGTCACTTAGATCACCGTTTTAATCAATTGCTTTGAATTCGTCAGCTCCGTTTCCGGTAACTGATGATGGCAAATCCGTTAAAAAGCAATGCAAAGAATGTGATAATTAAGATATGACTTTTCAACTCTCCGCATGTGCTTCCTTTCAGATAAATCATACGCATCACCTCCACCAGATAACGCATCGGATTAAAACGTGTCAGCGTCTGTGCCCATTCGGGCATACTGCTGATCGGCGTAAACAGTCCGCTCAGCAAAGCTGCAATAATAAAGAAAAAGAAAGCCGTAAACATAGCCTGTTGCTGCGTGGATGATACAGCCGAAACGCCGATACCAAAACCGGTAAATGCCGTCAGATAAATAAACGAAATAAAATAGATCAGCAATACATTACCTTTGGGTAGCAACTGATACACCACAAAAGCAATCAGCATACTGAGAGTAAGCAAAATCATGCCGATAATCCACGATGGAATAAGCTTAGACAGGATAAATAGCGATTTACGAATCGGCGTTACATTAATTTGTTCGATGGTACCCTTCTCCTTCTCGCCTACAATATTCATGGCTGTAAGAAAACCGCCGATGATGGTGAGCAGGAATGTCATAATTCCGGGCACCATATAATTTTTATAATCCAGATACGGATTAAACAGATTCATTGACGTGATGCTGCCCTGTCCCGTTACAATGGCATATCCGTTTTCGTGATTGAACTGCGTGATGATGGACGAAAGATAGGAACTGCCGATGCCGCCTTTTGTTCCGTTTACCGCATTGGCCGCAATGAGCAATGCAGCTGTACCGTCGCGCCCCAGATCGCGGGCAAA
>CAMTPG010000086.1 GCA_947074335.1 uncultured Parabacteroides sp. | reverse complement strand
GAAGCAATTCAATATCATCTTCAACAGAGCCGGATGATAAATCATTTGTACAGGCAGTAAAGCCAAACATCAGCAGAAAGATGCTGCATAAAAAAAATGTTATTTGTTTCATATAAACAGGAGTTCATGGTATTTAAGTTGATCAAAAATAAGAATAATAATAGTAAATGATAAGAAATCATCTCAGCTTTTAGTTATTCTTCAATCTCTTTTATTATTTTTGTGTTAAATGTGATTTTCTAATACTTAAAAAGCAATGAATCAACAACAAAACTGTGTAATAGGCATCGATCTGGGTGGTACACAAATGCGTGCGGCGCGTATAGAGGGCGATAAGCTGATACTGGAAAAACGCAAATCAACACCCAAAAACACGACCCATTACCGTGATACAACCGATGTGCTGATCGAATTAATTCAATCCGTCTGGAGCGATCAGGTTACGGCCATTGGAATTGGTGTGCCCAGCGTGGTAGATCGCGAAAAAGGCATTGTTTATTATGTGGTTCATATTCCGCATTGGGACGAAGTGCCGCTAAAAACCATCCTCGAAAAGCAATTTGGAGTGCCTGTATATGTAGATAATGACGCCAACTGTTTTGCACTGGGCGAACGCATTTTTGGTGCCGGAAAAAACTGTGAAAACTTCGTAGGACTCACCATCGGAACAGGTCTTGGCGGCGGAATTATTCAGCGCGGCCGGCTGCTGGCAGATGCCAACTGCGGCTCGGGCGAATTCGGCATGCTTCCTTATCTGGATGCCGTACTGGAATATTATTGCAGCGGCTCTTTTTTTATGAACTGTTTCGGAATTGATGGCAAAGAGATGCATCAAATGGCGCTCGAAAACAAGAAAGAGGCACTCGAAGCCTACCGACAGTTAGGCGAACATCTGGCAGCAGCCGTTAAAATGGTGGTGTTAACCGTCGATCCCGAAATGATTATCTTCGGCGGATCGGTTGCCGAATCGCATGCATTGTTCGAAGCCGCCATGCACGAAAATTTAAAAGATTTTGCCTATCCGAATTCCATCAAACGATTGCGCCTGGAGTTCTCCCGATTGCAACATCCGGGATTATTCGGTGCCGCTTCGCTGTGTTATGCAAATCTTTAATTACAATAAAAGGCACTTTTTAAAATCTTAAAAACAGAATGTTTTTGAGCCCGATTTTCAGCGTTTTGTAAACAATTGAATATCTGCATATTATATTTTGCCAAAATTTCATCGCAGTGCAATTTAATTTTCACTGCAATGAAATTGAAATTCCACTGCAGTGTAATATGATATGCATAAGCAGGCATTTTTGATGTTTCGATATTTTAGAAAATATCGAAACTATTTCTTTTAATTTCAAATCGGGTTTTAAAACTGATCATAAAAGAAAAGCGCTCTTTATTCCGGAGAATAAAAAGCGCTTTATTTTATTAATTATACGCCAGACTAAAAACAAGTCCGGAGCGGTTGATTACGATTTAAAACACATACCCAAACCCCGCCGTCAGATAAATCGGATAGAGCGGAAAAGTAATGGTATGGAAATCGCCTTTAAAAATCCCGTTCAATCCCCAGGTCAGATCGGCATATACATTGAGATGTTTCAATGCGCGCCATTCGCAACCCAGTTGTGCGCCCCACTGGAAGCGGCGCAGATCGGATGAAAAATCATAGGCGGCACTTTTATCGTTTTCGAAAATTACCTTATTACCGGTCGGATCGCCTTCGCGCAGATAACCGTTGCTTACATGACCGGAGAAATCGCCTTCGAACATATACGAAACATAGGGACCAAGCGTGAAATTAAACCGACGATTCAAGCGGTAAACTGCCGATATGGGAAAAGTAAGATAGGTGTTTTTAACGTGCGTGCGCACATCGCCGGTCCAGCGTCCCTGCACCAGCTCACCGCCGTCGCCAATAATCTCCATGCCGTAATTCAGCACGCGGGCATCGGTAGTCATCCCTTTATTTTCAAGGCGTATACCCACACGGGCACCCCATTTTTCACTGTTATGAAACCATTTGGTTACATTCCCTTCCACGGCAAAAAGCATGGTAGGATTAAAGCCTTCGATTTTTCGGATTTCCACCGGCATCGGAAGCGGAGCTGTACCGCCGATACTCACACCGGCTTTTACCTGATATTCGAGACCGAGCAGCGCCGATTTGATCATTCCCGGACTACGGTCTTCCTGCGCAAAAAGCGGAGTTGCCATCAGTACAGACAGCAGCAGGATTATATAATTTGTTCTCTTTTTCATTTTTTGCATCAAATTTAGATTAGTCTTCGGAAGCATAAATCAGTTCTACTTCATCAATTAAGAGCGTACTGCCCACGGCTCCTTCAAAATAGTTGCCGTTGATACTCGAAGTCATTACAATCGAAATGTTGTAGCCCCCGTTTTTCAGCTTCTGCCGGTCGATGGATTTGCCCGGTTTCGTGATAAACGGAATGTAAAATTCTGTCCATTCGTCGGTTTCTTTACGATCGGCATCGGTGATGCGGGCATACGATACAATATTTGCATTCGAGAAATTATCGGCTGCTACCGAACCATCCAGATAGGTTACATCATGCGTTACTTCATAGAATACGGCATAAGCATCCCAGGTATCGGTTTTTCCGGTAACAATCTTGCCGTCAATCTGATAATCGGCTCCTGCTTTGTATTTAAAATAGCCTTTGAGCGAAGTAGGAACATATTCGAACGGAACGCCCAGACGCAATGCTTTAAGCGGACTGGTCAGTGCACTGATGGTATTGAAAGTGCCCTGAAACAGACTGCCTGCCGCAATCGGCATGCCTACGCCGGCACCAAAACTGCCTGCATCTTTGGTCTGCATCATGGCGCATTTGCCACCGTTGCCATTGTCGGTGCACGAAGTCGGGAAACTGGCCGGATCAGATGTGCCCATGCCTGTCAGAGCAAAACCGGCATTTCCGCTGGCCCAATCCAGTGTATCGCCCGAACCGGGAACAATATCGTAGAATATATCATAGGTATAAAGCGGACGAACATATTGTTTCACCAAATCAAAATTATATTCGGTGGTAATACCGGCCACAGTTACATAAACCATGTATTCTTTGCTCCAGTTACCATCTTCGGAAGTAACCAGATAGGGTTGTGCATTGGTAAAATCCTGCGCTGTTCCGCTGGCGGGATAAATTGTAGCGCCGGGTGTAAGTGTAAATACGGGAGCCAGATCGGTGCGATTCACATCGGCTTTTACTGTTAAAATAACACGACTGTTTTCGATAATGGGTTCGCGAAGCATCACATCTCCAGAGAGTGAACATGATAGAATGTCGGCTTCTGCACTTGGGGGCTCTTTCTTGATGCAGGAGCTTAAAAACAGCCCCGAAAGCAGAAAGAGTAACACATAATTAAACTTCATACCTATTTTATATTAATGATAAATAGCGATTGCTTTTTATAAAAATTGGTGCAAAAATAGTTTATTTTTCCGAAAAAACGGACAATCATCTCTTTCGCCATTTTTAGAATAACAATTATATTGTACATTTAACGGCAGGAATGGTGCGAATATTGAGTATTCATAAAATCAGAATCCTTTTTCTAAAATATCGGTTTTTTCCGTTTCACGAATAAAAAATAGTACCTTTGCCTACAGCAATTTTTTAATTTGTATACTATGTCAGTAGCTAAAAGAGATTTGGAAAACAGAAAGGTGACAACACGCCGGCTGATCGAGATGAAACAACGTGGTGAAAAGATTTCGATGCTGACGGCTTATGATTATTCAATGGCACAGCTGATTGATCAGGCCGGAATGGATGTGATTCTGGTGGGCGATTCGGCCTCGAACGTAATGGCAGGTAATGTAACCACATTGCCTATTACGCTGGATCAGATGATTTACCACGGTAAATCGGTGATGAAGGCCGTGAAACGCGCTTTGGTTGTGGTGGATCTGCCTTTCGGTACCTATCAGGGAAATTCTAAAGAGGCCCTGGCTTCGGCTATCCGTGTGATGAAGGAAACGCATGCGGATTGTATCAAGCTGGAGGGCGGAAGCGAAATACGCGAATCGATTGAGCGCATTCTGTGTGCGGGGATTCCGGTGATGGGGCATTTAGGACTCACACCGCAGTCTATCAATAAATTCGGCACCTACACGGTGCGTGCCCGCGAAGAGGAAGAGGCACAGAAACTCATCGACGATGCGCATCTGCTCGAAGAGATTGGCTGTTTTGCGCTGGTGCTGGAAAAAATTCCGGCTGAGCTGGCTAAACGGGTGGCTTCGGAAGTTTCGATTCCGGTAATTGGTATCGGCGCCGGCAACGGTGTAGACGGCCAGGTGCTGGTTATGCATGATATGCTGGGTATCAATCAGGGATTTTCGCCGCGCTTCCTGCGCCGTTATGCCAATCTGGCTGAAGAGATTACCCGTGCCGTACAGGAGTATATTGAAGATGTGAAGACACAGGATTTTCCGAACGAGAAAGAATCGTATTAAGGCTTTGGCCTGAACCGGAATACCCGAAAGCAGCAACAGGTCTGCCGCAAGCCGGCCTGCTGCTTTTTACTAAGAATTGTTTAATCCTTTTATAATATTAAAATACTATGACTATCAAAACGTATATCGATTCGAATAAGGATCGTTTTCTGGAAGAGTTATTTACTTTGATCCGCATCCCTTCGGTGAGTTCTAATCCGAAACACAAAAAGGATATGAAGTTGTGTGCCGAGCGCTGGATGGAGTTGTTGCTGGATTCGGGCGCCGACAGTGCCGTGGTAATGCCTACAGCGGGTAATCCGGTGGTATATGGCGAAAAAATGGTGGATCCGTCTGCTCCTACCGTACTGGTTTATTCGCATTATGATGTGATGCCGGCCGAACCGCTGGATCTCTGGAAGAGTGATCCCTTCGAACCGGTGATTCGCGATGGTCGTATCTGGGCACGCGGTGCCGACGATGATAAAGGCCAGGCGATGATGCAGGTAAAAGGATTCGAAACGGCGCTGCAGCTGGGCTTATTGCATTGCAATGTAAAATTCCTGTTCGAGGGCGAAGAGGAGATCGGATCGCCCAGTCTGGAGCAGTTCTGCCGCCAGCATCGTGAGCTGCTGAAAGCGGATATCATTCTGGTTTCCGATACCAGCATGGTAGGCGTGGAAGTGCCTTCGCTGACAACCGGTCTGCGCGGACTGGCTTACTGGGAAGTGGAAGTTACGGGACCGAACCGCGATTTGCATTCGGGTCATTTTGGCGGTGCAGTGGCTAATCCGATCAATGTATTGTGTAAATTGCTGGCCGGCATTACCGATGCCGAAGGGCGTGTTACCATTCCGGGCTTTTATGCCGATGTGGAAGATCTCTCGCAGGATGAGCGCGATATGATTGCACAGATTCCGTTCGACGAAGCAAAATACAAAGCGGCTATCGGCGTAGACGAGGTATTTGGCGAAACCGGCTATTCTACGCTGGAGCGCAACAGTACACGTCCGTCGTTCGATATTTGCGGCATCTGGGGCGGTTTTACCGACGAGGGAAGCAAAACGGTGTTACCTTCGAAAGCTACGGCTAAAGTATCATGCCGTCTGGTACCGCATCAGGATCACAAAAAGATTTCGAAACAGTTCGAAGAGTATCTGGTGCATCTGGCACCGGCTTATGTAAAAATAAAGGTAACGCCGATGCATGGCGGACAGGGTTATGTATGTCCGATCGATATGCCGGCTTACAAAGCGGCCGAAGATGCCGTGGAAGAGGCTTTCGGCAAACGTCCGCTGGCTGTGCGTCGCGGAGGCAGTATTCCGATTATCTCTACGTTCGAAGAGGTGTTGGGTATTAAGACGATTCTGATGGGCTTTGGTCTGGAACAGAATGCGATTCACTCGCCGAACGAAAGTTGCCGACTGGATTATTTCTACAAGGGAACTGAGGCTGTGGCTGAGTTTTATAAACGATTTAAATAATCAGATGACTGAACAAACAAACATAGCCCGCATTTTGAAACAGCTGGGCATCGATTCGCTGAATACGATGCAGCAGCAGGTGCTTGATGCGGGTGTAACCGGCGATATGTTGCTGCTGAGCCCCACGGGCTCGGGCAAAACGCTGGCATTTCTGTTGCCGCTGCTTCAAACCCTGAACAGCAGCAACAACCAGGTGCAGGTGCTGATCGTGGCGCCTTCGCGCGAGCTGGCCTTGCAGATCGAAACGGTGTTTCGGGCCATGGGTTCGGGATTTACGGTGTATTGCTGCTATGGCGGCCATCCGATCCGTACGGAGAAGAAGCGACTCGAAAATCCGCCGGCAGTGCTGATTGGTACGCCGGGTCGTATCGTGGATCATCTGGAACGCGGCAATGTCTCGCTCGACCGGGTGCAGACACTGATTCTGGATGAGTTCGATAAATCGCTGGAACTGGGTTTTCTGGATGAGATGGAATATATCGTCTCGCATCTGCCGGCATTACGCCGCCGGGTGCTTACTTCGGCAACCGAAGGTGTGGAGATTCCGGAGTTTATCGGAATACGCTCGCCCAAACGTTTGTCGTTCCTGGATTCGGTAAAAACAAACAAAGGGCTGGCTTTGCGTGTCGTAAAATCGCCCGAAAAGGATAAGCTGGAAACGCTGTACGGCCTGCTTGGCGAGCTGAACGGCGAATCGGCTTTGATCTTTTGTAACTACCGCGAAACGGTAGAGCGCGTGAGCGACTATCTGACCGACAACGGCGTGGATAACGATTTCTTTCACGGCGGTATGGAACAGCCTGAACGCGAACGGGCGCTGTCGCATTTCCGCAACGGCAGTGCGTCGGTGTTTATTTCGACCGACCTGGCGGCCCGCGGACTGGATATTCCGGATGTACAGCATGTAATTCATTATCATCTGCCGGTCAACGAAGAGGCTTATGTGCATCGCAACGGACGAACCGCGCGTATGCATGCCGAAGGAACGGCTTACCTCCTGCTCCATGCCGAAGAGTTTTTGCCGGAATATATTGCACGCGAACCGGATGAGTTTTTCCTGCCCGAAAAGCGGAAAGCGCCGCAGCGTTCCGAATGGGTTACGCTGACTATCAACCGGGGCAAGCGCGATAAGCTGAGCAAAAAGGATGTGGTGGGATTTCTGTTCCAGAAGGGCGGACTGGCCAAAGATGAGCTGGGTGTGGTGGAAATTAAGGAGAGTTGCGCCTATGCGGCGGTGAAACGGGAAGCCGTGGCCGGTCTGCTGGAGCGTGTGCGCGACGAAAAGATTAAGAATATGAAAGCGAAGTTCTCATGAGTATCTGCATCCGGCATGTAAGTCTGAACGATCAGATTACTGATGTTTACATCGAAGGATCACGGATCAGCCGGATCGGCACCAACCTGCCGGTTCAGGCAGAACTGGAAATCGACGGCAGCCGGAAAGCGTTGATACCGGGCTTTGTCAATACGCATACGCATGCGGCGATGACGCTCTTTCGCGGTTTCGGCGATGATATGAAGCTGATGCCCTGGCTCGAAGAGAAAATCTGGCCCAACGAGGCGAAGCTGACCGAAGAGGATGTATACTGGGGCACTAAACTTGCTTGTCTGGAGATGATAAAAAGCGGCACAACCACGTTTGTGGATATGTACATGATGTTTCATGCTTCAGCCCGTGCAGTAGAAGAATCGGGCATGCGTGCCATGTTGGCGGGCGCCTGTTTCGATCATTTCAATCCGAAGCTGGCGGCGAAATGCAAGGAGAAGAACGAATGTCTTTTCTCGGAGCTTTCGCGCTACGATGAGCGGATTATGTATGCCATCGGTCCGCATGCCATCTACACGGTTTCGGGCGAATTGCTGCAATGGATGAACCGCTTTGCCGAAGAGAAGGATTGCATGGTGCATCTGCATGTGGCCGAAACCGAAAAAGAGGTGCAGGACTCGATTGCCCGCTTCGGGTTATCGCCGGTGCGCTATCTGCATAAACTGGGCGTGCTTTCGCCGCGACTGATTGCGGCACATGTTATTTATGTGGACGACGAAGAGATCCGGATGCTGGCCGATCACGGTGTGAATGTGGTGCATAATCCGGCTTCGAATATGAAGCTGGGATCGGGCATTCACTTTAAATATCGTGAGATGCTGGAGGCGGGAATACGCGTGGGACTGGGAACCGACGGCGCTTCCTCATCGAATAATCTGGACATGGTGGAGACCATGAAACTGGCGGCTTTGCTGAATAAGGGCTGGCGGAAAGATCCGGAAGCCATTCCGGCAACAACCGTGTTCCGCTCGGCTACACAAATCGGCGCCGAAATTGTTCGCATCGATGCGGGCGAAGTACGCGAGGGTGCGCTGGCCGATCTATGTCTGGTGGATTTGATGCAGCCGGCGTTTGTGCCCAATCATAATTTCATCTCCAATCTGGTGTATGCAGCCAATGGCAGCTGCATCGATACGGTGATTTGCAACGGCAAAGTGCTGATGCGCGATAAAAAAGTACCGGGCGAGACTGAGATTCTGGAGAAGGCGGCAGAGTTGGCATATAAGTTGGTACGCTAAGGATTCTTGTCGCTGATTATTCTTGTCGCTGATTATTCAGTGCTTCTCTTTTCCTGTTACAAAATATACAGGGACAGCATGAAAGCCGGAGTATTTAATTACAAGAACTATATAATTGTGGTTTTCAGGAGTGTATATTTGTAAATTTTAGTGCAATTATTACGGCAAGAGAAATTTTAATCTGCCTCTATAGTTTATTGCTATATGATGAAGTGTACAACTCTTCCGTGCTATGCCGAAATTCGGGTATTGCCGGAATTAAGCCACGGTATATAATACAGAGCTTATATATTTCATAGAATATAAAGCTTATATATTAATGTATAACTTCTGCTTCATTTTTCATTGTTTATGTTAAAATCAAAAGATATGATGATACAAACAGACGAAATCACAAATGCCATGTATGAAGA
>CAMTPG010000085.1 GCA_947074335.1 uncultured Parabacteroides sp. | reverse complement strand
TTTTTTTACAAAGATACAGATTTAATACCTTTTGCCGTTTTGATATTTGAGGCAATAAACAAAACATTTGTTTAAAAAACCAATTAAATCTTTCAAAGTTGTAATTTTGCACAATAAAACAGATATTGATATGGCTGCAACAAAAGAGATGACGTCGGGTTCGCCGCTGCCGTTAATCCTGAACTTTACAATCCCTTTATTATTCGGGAATTTACTGCAACAGACTTATTCGCTGGTTGATGCAGCTATTGTGGGCCGGTTTCTGGGTGTAAATTCGCTTGCTGCGATCGGGGCCGGAACCTCTGTTATTTTTCTGATTCTCGGTTTTTGTATCGGTTGCAGTTGCGGATTCGGCATTCCGGTAGCACAACGATTCGGAGCTGCCGATTATCAGTTAATGCGCAGATATGTGGTTGTTAGTTTACAATTAACTGCAATAATGTCGGCTATTCTTGCTCTTATTACCGCTTTTTTTTGTCGCAAAATATTATTTCTGATTCAGACACCTGGTGTGATTTTTGATGAAGCATACAGTTATCTGCTGATTACTTTTATCGGTCTGCCCTGTACGTTCTTTTACAATTTACTGGCTAATATTATCCGGGCACTGGGTAATAGCCGCATCCCGTTTTGGTTTCTTTTGTTTTCTACGGTTCTCAATATCATTCTCGATTTAATTTTTATTCTGGTATTTCGCTGGGGTGTATTCGGAGCCGGATTAGCCACGGTTATAGCTCAGGGTATTGCTGCTGTATTGTGTTATTTTTATATGTATAAACATTTTCCCATATTGGCAACAGATAAAGAAGACCGGAGATTTCGTTTGCTGCTGGTTCGCCGATTATTATATATGGGAATTCCGATGGGTTTACAATTTTCGATTACCGCTATCGGAAGTATCATGCTGCAAAGTGCCAACAATGCACTGGGAACTATTTGTGTAGCCGGATTTACTGCTGCCTTCCGGATTAAAATGTTTTTCCTGTGTGTATTTGAAAGTCTGGGAATTGCCATGACAACCTTCACCAGTCAGAATTATGGTGCCGGAAAACCGGAACGAGTATGGCAGGGCGTAAAAGTCAGTTCATTTATTATGCTGATTTATGCCGGTCTGACATTCATCGTTTTAATCACCGGAGCCGAAAAGCTGTCTACCCTGTTTATTTCTTCCGCCGATATCGATATTCTGGAGAAATCGGTTCAATACCTGCATATTGTAGCCTATTTCTTTCCGGTTCTTGGCTTATTATGTATTCTGCGATATACTATACAGGGTGCCGGTTATACTAATCTGGCCATGCTTTCGGGCGTATTCGAAATGGTAGCCCGAATCGTTGCCGGATTGTTTTTAGTGCCTGCTTTCGGATATATTGCCGTGTGTTACGGTGACCCGATGGCCTGGATAGCAGCCGATCTTTTTTTAATTCCTGCATTTTATTTTGTTTATCGTAAAATAAAATTGTTTAAAACTACAGTTTCAGGCAATTAAACCGCATTCTGATAACAATATGACTATCAGTGAATATTGATTTTATAACTGATAATTATACCCGATTTGTCTCTATAAAATACCAACATTGAATCTGACACAAATCGTCTAAATTAATTTTTTAGCAATTGTAATGAATTTATTTGATTAAAAAATAATAAGAGGATTTTATTCTGTAACGTTTTTTTAATTCGATCTCTTTTATTCATGCATAAAATCAAAGTATTATATTTTATATACAGAGTGTATAAAAGATTAAAAATAACGAACAAATTTAAACTACAGCTGTTTTTTAATAAATAATTCTAAACAGGAATAATTATGCACATACGTAGCTTGTATTTGACAATGCTCTGGTTAACTCTATCTTTTACACTGTTTGCTCAAAAGGAGAATAAATATTTGGAGCGTGCCCTGCCGCAATCCTGGCAGGAGAATGATACAATTTTCCAGCAAACCCTGCCGGTCGATGATCAATGGTGGACAAAATTCAATGATCCGATTCTGGATTCAATTATTGCGGTAGCTATTAAACAAAACTACAATGCGTTAATAGCTATTGATCGTATTGCTGCAGCTAAAGCGTCATTACGTCAGGCACAGGCCGCCTATTCGCCAACTATCGGATTAAGTGCCGGTTGGCTTCGCGAGCAAACCAGCGGACATATTACCAGCACGCCTCAATATACCACGCAATATACAGATGGCAGTCTGACTATGAGTTGGGAAATTGATGTTTTCGGTCGCATCCGAAACAATGTTAAAGCCGAAAAAGAAACCTACAAAGCTACGCAGGAAGATTATTATGCAACCATGGTTTCGCTCTGTGCATCGGTTGCCACGGCCTATTTTAACCTCAGAGGTTCACAGCAACAACTCGAAGTTAACCTGAATAACTGTAAATCGCAACTGGCAACCGTTCAAATTACAGAAAAACGATTCGAAACCGGCCTGGCTTCCAAACTGGATGTAGCACAGGCACTTTCCTCCTATTACAGCACAAAATCGTCTATCCCGTCGATAGAAGCCAGTATTATTCAATATACCAATTCGCTGGCAGTTTTGATGGGATTATATCCGGAAGAGGTTCGCGAATTATTATATACACATACACAACTGCCCGAATATATTGAACCTGTGGGAATCGGCATTCCGGCTAATTTATTATTACGCCGCCCGGATATTCGTGCCGCTGAGCGTCAGGTTTATGCAGAAGCAGCCTCGCTTGGAGCTACCCGTGCAGATTACTGGCCTCAGATTTATGTTCAGGGAAATATCGGATTCTCGGCACACGATTTTAATAAACTGGCCAATCATAAAAGTATGACTTATGAAATTGCGCCCACATTAACCTGGACACTTTTTGAGGGCACAAAACGAATTCAGGCTACCAAACAGGCCAAGGCCGTATTAGATGAAAGCATCCGTCAGTTTAATTATGATGTGCTTAATGCGGTGCAGGAGGCCGATAATGCCATGTGTGCCTATAAAAATTCGATCAAACAACTGGTTGCCCTTCGCGAAGTGGTAAACCAGGGCAGACAGACATTCGAATTATCATTAGATCTTTATAAACAGGGATTATCTCCTTTCCAGAATGTACTGGATTCACAACGTTCGTTGCTCACTTACGAAAATCAGCTTACCGAAGCCAAAGCGAGCTCACTGATTTATTTAGTCCAGCTGTATCAGGCCTTGGGAGGCGGATGGAGTGAAAATCTGGATGATTATTAATCCTCATTATTAACTTGAAGTAAACGTAACATTATGAATAAATTTATCTTAATCGCAATGTCTGTCTTGCTACTGGCAGGTTGTAAAGACAAAAAGAAACATCAGACTGAAAGTTATACACCTTCTTTTCAGGTGTCAACGCCCATTGTTCAGGATATCGTTTTGAAGAAAGAATATCCGGGCTATCTTTCATCTGATAAAACCGTGAATCTGGTAGCACGCGTAAGCGGAACACTGCAAACCTCCTATCTTGTGCCGGGAGCAAAAGTAAGAAAAGGAGATTTGATCTTTGTAATTGAACCCACCACTTACGAAGATGAAGTGAAGCAGGCAGAAGCACAACTGGCCACGTCTCAGGCTCAGCTGGATTATGCAAAAAGCAATTACGAACGCATGAAAGAGGCTGCCAAAAGCGGAGCCGTAAGTCAGATTCAGGTTTTGCAGGCCGAATCAAATACCCGCGAATATGAAGCTGCTATTAAACAATATGAAGCTGCACTAAATACGGCAAAAACAAATTTGAGCTATTGCTATATTCGTGCACCGTTTGACGGACGTGTTACGGTAGCCGCATACTCCGAAGGTAATTACATCAACGGTTCGGCAGAAGCTGTTACACTGGCTACTTTATATAAAGATGATATCATGTATGCTTACTTCAACATTGAAGATAATCAGTTTCTGATTATGCAGCTAAACGGATCAAAAGATCAGTTGCCTGAAGAACTTAAAAATAAGATCTCAATCGGTGCCGGACCGAACCGACAGATTATTTATGATGGCACACTCGATTATCTATCTCCCAATATTGATCTCTCTACGGGAACCTTAAATCTTCGTGCCGTCATTAAAAATCCGGATGGAGATTTAAAGAATGGTCTCTATGTTACTATCACTTTGCCTTACAGCGAACAAAAAGATGCAGTTTTAATAACCGATGCATCCATTGCAACCGATCAGCTGGGTAAATATATCTATGTGGTAAACGATTCAAACATTGTAAACTATCGTCATATTGAAGTGGGCGAAACAATTAATGATACACTTAGACAGGTGACTAAAGGATTAAGTCCAAACGAAAAATATATTACCTCAGCTCTGCTGAAAGTTAAAAACGGCATGAAGATCAACCCTGTAAAATAAAAAGCTATGGTAAAATTCTTCATAAACAGACCTATTTTTGCTGCGGTTGTTGCATTAGTAATCATCCTGGCCGGGTCGATTTGTCTCAGTATTCTGCCCATTGCGCAGTATCCTGATATTACACCGCCAACCGTTCAGGTGTCGGCCACATATCCGGGTGCTGATGCAGAAACTGTTGCAAAAACTGTCGGCACACCAATTGAGCAGCAGGTAAATGGCGTAGAAGGCATGATTTATATGAATTCCACTTCGGCCAGTTCGGGCGCTTATACGCTGACTATTACTTTCGAAGTTGGAACAGATATTGATATTGCCACTATTTTGGTACAGAACCGTGTAGCCATTGCACAAAGTAGTTTGCCCCAGGCTGTTGTTGTTCAGGGTGTAACTACAAAAAAGCAATCTACCAGCATTGTGCTTATTCTTTCGTTAAGTTCTACGGATCCGTTATACGATGCACTTTATCTGAGTAATTATGCTACGTTAAATATGCTGAACGAATTAACCCGATTGCCGGGTGTAGGTTCGGTAAGTGTAATGGGTGCCGGCGATTACAGTATGCGAATCTGGCTTGATCCCGAAGCCATGCGAATCCGAAATTTGACACCCGATATGATATTCAGCGCCATTGCCGATCAAAGTAAACAGGTTTCGGCGGGTTATGTGGGGCAACCTATTGGCGATGCCAATAATCCGTTCCAGTATACATTAATGGTTAAAGGTCAAATGATTACACCCGAAGAATTCGGAAGTATTATACTGGCTACCGAGAGCGGAGGCAAATATCTGAGGCTTAGAGATGTGGCAGAAATAGATTTGGGGAGCGAATCGTATACGGTTGTATCTAAATTACAAGGCGAACAATCGGCAACCATTGCCATATATCAGTTGCCGGGATCCAATTCAATGGATGTGGCAAAGGTGGTGAAAGAGAAAATGAAAGACCTGGCCGAAGGTTTACCCAAAGAGATTGATTTTGGCATTACACTGGATACCACATTAGTTATTACAGCCTCAATCAAAGAGGTAATGGTTACCTTCGTTGAAACGACGGCTTTAGTGGTATTGGTTATCTTCCTCTTCCTGCAAAACTTCAGGGCGGTAATTATACCTTGTATCTCAATTCCGGTTTCACTGATTGGAACATTGGCTGTAATGTCATTGCTCGGATTCTCTATCAATACATTAAGTTTGTTCGGTATGATCCTGGCTATTGCGATCGTCGTCGACGACGCGATTGTGGTCGTCGAGAACTCGTCGCGTCTGTTGGCTACCGGTAAATATACCCCGCGGGAGGCGGTGACGGAAGCGATGGATGAAATTATAGGTCCGATTGTAGGTATTGTACTGGTTATGCTTTCTGTATTTATCCCGACTACTTTTATCGGTGGTATTTCCGGACAGTTATACAAACAGTTTGCATTAACTATTTCGGCTGCCACATTGCTGTCGGGATTCAACTCATTAACGCTGACTCCTGCATTGTGTGCATTATTTCTGCATCCGCCACATGAATCCAAATTCTTTATATTCAAAGGATTTAATAAATTCTATCAGCGGGTACAAAACGGATACGATGCTGCAACAGCTATGCTTTTGAAGCGTCCGGGAGTTACGTTGATAACGTTTCTGGCTTTATCTTTTCTGGCAGTAATTATGTTTATGAAATTCCCTACTACGTTCATTCCGCAGGAAGACGATGGATATTTCCTGATATCCAGCCAGTTGCCACCGGCAGCCAGTTTAACTCGAACAGAAGCGGTAAATGAAAAGATTGATAAAATACTCGATTCGTATCCCGAAGTAGAGCATTATGTATCGGTGAGCGGATTTTCGGTAATGAATCAGGGTATTGTTTCAAATGCAGGTACATATTTTGTTATTCTGACCGACTGGAGTAAGCGTAAAGGTAAAAAACATACGGCACAAGCAGTTGTAGATCGATTTAACGAAGAGGCTTACGGCATTGAAGAGGCCGAAATATTCGGCATGGTACCACCGGCTATTCCGGGTTTGGGAGCTTCGGGTGGTTTGCAGCTTGAATTGGAAGACAGGAATAATTTAGGGTCAATAGCACTTCAGGAAGCTGTAGCAACCATTCAGGCAAATCTCAGCAAAAAACCCGAATTGTTAAGTATGTCGTGTATGTATCAGGCTAATGTTCCACAATACCTGTTAAATATTAATCGCGACAAAGTGGAAATGATGGGATTAAACATTGACGAAGTATTTACTACACTGAGTTATTATATGGGATCGGCCTATGTTAATAATTTCTCTGAATTTGGCAGAAATTATCAGGTAAATATCGAATCATCGGGAAAAGGTCAAAAAATGCTGACTGATATCTTGAAACTAAGTGTACAAAATAGTGATAATAAAATGGTACCCTTCTCGGCATTCGTTGAGCTTGAAGAGCAGTTAGGGCTTGATAATATTAATATGTATAATATGTATCAATCGGCTTCGATAACCTTCAATGTTAGTTCAAAATCAAGTACCGGTCAGGGTATGCTGGCTGTAGAAGATTTGATAAAAGAGGAGTTGGGCGATAATTTTGGTTATCAATGGACATCCGTAGCTTATCAGGAAGAGCAATCAGGATCCACTACAGTGATGGTCTTTTTGCTGGCACTGATTGTTGTGTATCTGGTTTTATCTGCGCAGTACGAAAGCTGGTTAAGTCCGTTTGCCGCAATTCTGGGTATTCCGGTTGCTTTGCTGGGTGCTTTGCTGGGCTGTCTGATAATGGGTGTTCCGGTAAGTATCTATACACAAATCGGTTTAATCCTGCTGATTGCACTTTCCGCTAAAAATGGTATTTTAATAGTAGAGTTTGCACGTGATAACCGCAAAGCCGGATCAACCATCCGCGAAGCAGCCCTGAATGCAGGTCGTGTACGTTTACGTCCGATCCTGATGACCTCCTTCGCCTTCGTATTTGGTGTAATGCCGTTGTTGTTTGCATCAGGCGCAGGCGCCAACAGTCGTATTGCACTTGGAGCTGCTGTTGTATTTGGCGTGGCAATAAATGCTATTTTTGCAACCATGTACATCCCGAGTTTCTACGAATGGATGCAGTCGCTCGAAGAAAGAGCTACCGGTAAAAGTAAAACGGTAAGAGAAGGAAAAGCGGAAGCTAATGGTACACCTCCTGCCTCATCTGCACCAACACCTGCAGACGATGCTCCGAAAACATCATAATCAAATCATAGTCTTTGTTTTGACAAGTCCTTAAAAGGAAATCATTTATAAAAGGTTGCACAAAAGAGAATTCCGGATGTGCAACCTTTTTATTTTTATTAAACAGGATGAATACAAATCAATTTATTTAGCTCATTTTACATATTCCGGATAAACAGGTAGATAAAGCATTTCCCGAATCCAGGATTTAATATCAGCCGGTCGCGGCACCTGAGCCAATCCGCGATCGAAAGCAAGCTCTGCTACATGCACAGCAATATTCAGAGAAATCTCCAGAATATCCGATTGCGGCGGGAACATCATATTTTTACTGCGTTCTTCGGGAGTAAGCAAATTACAAAGCGCTTGTGCCGATTCGATCCAGAACTCATCCGTAGTCAGTTTAGGTTTTGTAGCATAAACGGCCAGTGCTACGCCCGGAAAACAATAAAAGTTATTTGCCTGTCCGGGATAGAATGTCTGTCCTTTATACTGTACCGGCGCAAAGGGAACGCCGGCAGCAAACACAGCCTTTCCATCCGACCATTCGAAGGCTTCTTCGGCAGTACATTCCGAATGATCTGTAGGATTAGACATGGCAAAGATGATCGGACGTTCATTATACCGGCACATAGCCTCGATCACGGCCTGTGTAAATGCTTTCCCGATAGAGCTCACACCTATCAATACATTGGGTTTTATCACATCGATGGCCTGGGCCAGATCTGAAATGCCTGTCATTGGATGTGCATAAATCTTTTGATAATCCTGCAAATCGGTACGTGATGATTCGATAAGTCCGATACCGTCGAAAAGATAGAGATTGCTCAATGCCTGTTGTTCGGTTAAACCGGCCTGTTGTGTAGCCCGGGCAATCATACCCGCCAATCCGATACCGGCTGAACCGGCACCAAATACCATCACCTTCTGATTCTTCATTTCAAGGTTCAGCATTCTGAGCGATTCGATCAGTCCGGACAGTGCTATGGCTGCCGTGCCCTGAATATCACCGTTAAAACAGCATACTTTATCTTTGTATTTATTTAATGTACGGATGGCAAGCGGTCCTTTCCAGTCTTCAAAATGAATACAGCATTCGGGAAAAACTTCCTGCACAGCCTCTACAAACTCTTCGATCAGCTCTTCGATAATATCGGGTGCCGGCCGGCGCTGGCGTAATCCGATATAGAACGGATCATTAAGCAATGTCTCATTATCTGTTCCGCAATCCAGCAAAACAGGCAGCAATCCGTAGGGCGGAATAGCTGCACAGGCTGTATACAACTGCAATTTACCAAGTGGTATACCCATACCGTTCGAACCCAGATCGCCAAGCGAAAGGATATGTCCGCCTGTACTTACACAAATAAAACGAACATTCTTTTCGGGCCAGTTGCGCAACACCTCTTTAACAGAACCTTTATCACGCAAAGTAATATACATGCCGGCTTTGGTACGATAGATATCGCTGAACTTCAGACAGGCTTCGCCAATGGTCGGACTGTAAATAACGGGCAGAAAATCAGCCGGATCGCTCATCAGTGTTTTATAGAAGAG
>CAMTPG010000084.1 GCA_947074335.1 uncultured Parabacteroides sp. | reverse complement strand
GTAACTACATGATTGTAACTACATGATTGTAACTACATGATTGTAACTACATGATTGTAACTACATGATGTAACTACATGATTGTAACTACATCATTATATTCCCGCTATAATATGATAATCTCACTGCATCATTATCATTTCACTGCTTTGTTTTAATCTCAAGCATTATTATCATCTCACTATATTCGGAATCATAATTATCATTTTCCGAAAAAGTTGCGCAAAAACGGCAACTATATTTTTCAAAATAATCAAAATCAATGCTTCGAAAAAACAACAGTCCCATCTGATCCCTTCTGCTGTTTATACATAGATATCCCTTGTCCGTAAATCGGGCAAGGGATATCGTACAAATCTATTTATTTTGAACAAAGCAACTATCCGAATGATGAACTTCGAGTCATTTTGAACTACTTCAAGTTGAAATCGTCAAGCTATCAAAATCGACTTCTGAAAACCTTGAGCCATTACGAACTATATTAGTTACAATCAAAATCATTAACGACAATTATCCGAATGGCGAGCTTGGAGCCATTTTGAACTACATTTAGTAATAATCATCAGCCATCAAAAACGATTTCTGCATAAACTTCGAATCATTTTGAACTACAATTAGTTAAAATCGTCAAGTCATCAAAAACAATTTCTGCTAAAGCTTAAAGCCATCAAAAGCGATCTCTTTTCGAACTTCGAATCATTACAAACCAAATTAGTTGTAATCAGTAAAAAACAACTTCTGCGCAGGCTTCGAGTCATTCCAAACGAAACTCCTGTTTTAAATCTGAACTTTCCATCAGTTTGAAGAAAGCTCCTATTCCGAATAAGAGATCGGAGTCTTTTTAAACCCGACTCCGACTCTGCAGACAAGCTGCTGCTTTGTTTAAATGCAAATTTGTTTATTCCGGATTATGCTACAGGCAGTGTACCACCAATCAGGATCACAACCAATAAAGCCAGGATCGCATACAATTCGGGGAATACGGCCATTACCATAGTTGCACCAAACACATTGTGACCTGCACCTACACCTGCAATACCATTGGCACAAACCTGAGCCTGACGGATTGAAGAGAATAAACCGGCAAATCCCAGAATCAAACCACCGCCAAATACAGCAGTTGCAGTCAGCATAGGAATTCCTGCCACTAAAAATTTAGACATCATGAAATAACCCACGAATCCGTACAAACCCTGCGAAGAAGGCAATGCACTCAGCGCAATATACGTACCTAACGCATCCGGATTTTTCTTCATGGCACCTACAACCGCATTACCTGCAATTGTTACACCATAACTACTACCGATGAAAGTCAGACCAGTCATCAACGCAATACCCAAATAAGCTAATAAAATCGGTTCCATAATGATAATTGTTTTAATTTATTTTTTTAATTTAATATACAGTTTGTTCCGGAACACTCCGGATTTGTTTTAAAGTTTTTTGAAAGGCTCGTATGCTTTACCGCCGCCTTCGAATTCGGCATTCTTATAATACTCCACGAAAATCAGACGCAACGGGTGAACCAGCGAACTGATCGTACAAAGGCAGATATTAATTGTATGTCCGATCACCAGAATCGGCAACATGCAGAGAATCTTCACGAAGATATTCATGCCTTCGGTCATATCCATAGCCAGTGAGTTGAACACACCACCCAGAATAGCACCAGTCAGACCGATGGCAAACAGACGGATATACGATAAAGTATCGCCCAGCAAACCCGAAGCAATGTTATACGTATTCCAGATTCCGTTACCAAAATTCATAAAGATATTGCGTCCCGGCATATTATACAGGAAGGCCACAAGTAAGCCCAGCCCCGCGATGCCGAAGAAGATATACTCGAGTGTTTTCGAAATATGAATATCCAGCTCGGGCAATCCGAACACACAAGCCAGCGAAGTGATGATAAACACCCACGCCAGCGGCGCGATTCCGTGTTTGGTTCCCTTCTCCGACATACGCTTAAACGCAGCCACTGTTTTACCGAAGATAATCTGCACCAGACCGATCACAATCGAGAATGTCATCAGATTATCGCTACTGATAAAGTAATCCTTAATCTTCGCAAAGATCGCCAGCTTGGGCAGATCCAGTCCGAAGAACGAACCCGAAAGCAACCCGATCACCGTAGCCGATAAGCCCAGATACATGAACAGATTGAAGTACGGCTTCAGCGCCGGTTTCTTCCGTTTCATAATGGCACAAATCAACATCACCAGCATACCATATCCGCCGTCGCCGAAACAAAGTCCGAAGAACAGCATAAAGAACGGTGCAAAGAACGGCGTAGGATCGAACTCGGCATAATTAGGCAGCGAGAACATCTTGGTAATCGGCTCATAAAGCCGTGTAAAGTTATTATTGTGCAGTTTAATCGGCACCTTCTCGCCCTCCGGAATATCCATCGGCATGAAATAATAACCCTCTTTATCCAATGTATCTTCCAACTGTTTTGCCTCCGTTTCGGGCACATAACCTTCCAGAATCATCAACTTCTCGCCCGCCTCTTTATCGGTTTGCACCAGTGCATTCGAGAGATTGAACTCATTTGTCAGATTATTTTCCAGCTCGATCAGATTATTCAGCTGATTCACTGCAAAATCCCGTATTTCCTGTTCCAGCTTCAGCTGTTCGGTCTGCAAATCGGCATAAGCCGCCTGCAAATCCGCCAGCGAGCGGTCGGGCATCTTCGGCCGGTCGGCATCGATATCGATGTGAGTGCCCGGCTTGGTTACGGTGAGGAAAAAGGTTTGCGACTGATGTTCGTTAATCAGCAACGCATTATACGCATCGCCCCATTTCGGTTCGTATTTGGTAGTAGGACACGAAAAGAAATTAATCTCCCAGCCCGCCTTATCCAGCGCATTGATCTTCTCGTAGCTGAAATCGCCCCAGATCTGCATATAAGCAATATCCTTTTCGAGCGTAGCCCTTACCGCAGCATCCTGTGCACGGCGTTCGAGCAGAAAATCATACTTATCCACCAGCTCAAACCCTTCGGGCTTGGTAAAAATGGTTGCCGGCGGAAACACAGTAACCTTCTCCTTCTCGTTCAGACTCTTACAGAAACGGATAGCCAGATTCACACGCTTGCGTTCGGCCAGCAGCGTTTGCAGCTGCTCATTATCCAGAATCGAATTCGTTTCGCGGATATGCAGCACACCCAGATCGCGCAATTTGCCCAGGAACTCATTATATTCCTGATGAAATACCATAAAGGCATATTTGCTCATTTGTGTAATCATGCTTCAGCCTCCTCCTTTTCTTCGATTGCTTTACGCTTTTCCTGATTTTGTCGCATGATCTTCTGTGAAGCCTTCGAAAGACTCTCTTCGTCTTCCATGAAGCGTTTCACTTTACGGATCGCATCCTTATAGCCCGGAATCTGCACCTTCTCAAACAGGTTCACCTTCTGAGTGGTTTTCTTCCGCGCATGTTCCAATAACTCCAGCTTCATTTGCGAAAACTCGGCTTCTATCCCGGTACGGGCAAGCTGTTTAAGCAATTCGATTCCATCGGTATACCAGGCCGGCGAGTTAAACAGGCTGTAGCTCTTAATCCCGAACTGAATCTCGTCCAGCACCGGCACTACCACGCCCGCAATCTTCTTTGTGGAGAGCGTTACATCCTTCACCGAAATCAGCTCCGGATTGAATTCGTTCCACAAAGCCACCATGCTCTCGTAACTCTGAATCTCATTTTCAAGCTGAAGTTCCAATTGTGACACCTCATCCTTGGTACGTTTCACTTCCAGACGCAGGGCACTCTCCTTACTTTTAATCGTAGGCAGTGAGCGCTCACGCATCTTCAGCTGTTTCTCCAATTGCTGAAGTGAGGTTTTATTATATTGAAACTTTATCGCCATATTATTCGCTTTTGATTATCCATCAAATGGAAAGAAGTATTAGTTCTTCTTTACCCAGTATTCGTCGACCAGCGACTGTTTGATATTCACCTCTTCGGGTGTGAAATATTTGGCAAACAATTCCCAGGCCACATCCAACATCTCCACGATATTCAGATTCACGTCGATCGCCAACAACTCACGCGAGTAATCCTTGGCAAACGCCAGCGTACGCATATCGTAGTCGGTCAGGTCGAAACCATTCTCCATCTTCGTCTTCGCGTTGGCCGCATCGGCATACAGACGGATCGCGGCATTCATCACCTGCGGATGATCTTCGCGTGTTTTCTTACCGATAACCAGCTGTTTCAGACGTGATAAGCTTCGGAACGGATCCACAATTACCTTACCGATATCGCTATCCTTACGCAGATACAACTGACCCTCAGTGATATAACCCGTATTATCCGGCACCGCATTGGTGATATCGCCACCCGAAAGGGTAGTTACCGCAATAATCGTGATTGATCCGCCCGACGGGAACTGTACCGCCTTTTCGTAAATCTTAGCCAAATCCGAGTACAACGAACCCGGCATTGAATCCTTAGACGGAATCTGGTCCATACGGTTGGATACAATCGCCAGCGCATCCGCGTAGTTGGTCATATCGGTAAGCAGCACCAGAACCTTTTCATTCTTCTCAACCGCAAAATATTCGGCCGCCGTAAGTGCCATATCCGGCACCAGCAGGCGCTCTACCGACGGGTCTTCGGTTGTATTGATAAAGCTCACGATGCGATCGAGCGCACCCGCATTGCTAAATGTATTTTTGAAGAACAGATAATCATCGTTAGTCATACCCATACCGCCCAGAATAATTTTATCAGACTGTGCACGCAGAGCCACCATCGCCATTACCTGGTTGAAGGGCTGATCGGGATCGGCAAAGAAGGGAATCTTCTGTCCGGTTACCAGCGTATTATTCAGGTCGATACCCGCAATACCGGTAGCAATCAGCTCGGAAGGCTGTTTACGACGAACCGGATTCACCGACGGACCGCCGATTTCCACTTCGTTTCCTTCAGGCACCGGGCCGCCATCCAGCGGATCGCCGTAAGCATTGAAGAAACGGCCGGCCAGCTGCTCGCCCACCTTCAGCGACGGCGCTTTGCCCATGAAAACCACTTCGGCATTGGTCGGAATACCTTCGGTACCCGAAAACACCTGCAGTGTAACTTCATCGCCCACCATTTTTACTACCTGAGCCAGTTTGCCGTTTACCGAAGCCAGCTCATCATACCCAACACCTGTGGCTTTAACCGAACAGGTGGCTTTTGTAACCTGGGTAATTTTCGTATATATCTTTTGAAATGCTTTCATACTCATTAATTATTTTGCTGAGCGGCAATTAATGCATCAAGTTGTTCATTGAATTGTTTGAACTGATCGCTTTCGTACTCAGAATAGTTCATCTGTTTGAAAAGGTTGATCATCTTCTTGAAATACTCCATTACCTCGTTGAAGGTATTGAATTTGAATTCGGTATGACAGATATTCACCACCTTATTCAGCATAAATTCCTGACGCACCAGCGGAGTCATACAGTCGATATTATCGAAAGCATCCTGCTGCAGAATCACAAAGTCGATCAGTTCCGATTTCCAGAACGTTACGTGATATTCAACCGGCACACCGTCATCGCCCAGGATATTGATCTGTTCGGCAATCTCCTTACCACGCAACATACGCGTTTTCAGTTCATTTACCTTCTCGATCCATTCGGGCGAGATATGCTCGGAGATATACTGCATGAATTCGGGATACTCCAGATATTTCGAATAACTGTCGATCGGATTCACGGCCGGATAACGTTTGCGGTCGGCACGTTCCTGCTCCAACGCATAGAAACAGCGGGCTACCTTCTTGGTATTTTCTGTTACCGGCTCTTTCAGGTTACCACCCGCAGGCGATACTGTACCGATAAAGGTTACCGAGCCCGAAGAGCCATTGTTAAGATGCACAAAGCCGGCACGCGCATAGAAGTTGGCAATGATTGCCGAAAGGTCCATCGGGAAACCATCCGGTCCGGGCAGCTCCTCCAAACGGTTCGACATCTCACGCAGCGCCTGCGCCCAACGCGAAGTAGAGTCGGCCATCAACAACACCTTCAATCCCATGCTTCGGTAATATTCCGAAATCGTCATGGCCGTATAAACCGACGCCTCACGGGCAGCCACGGGCATGTTTGATGTATTGGCGATAATGATGGTACGTTCCATTAGTTTACGTCCGGTATGCGGGTCGTCGAGTTCGGGGAATTCGGTAAAGATCTCCACCACCTCGTTGGCACGCTCACCACAGGCAGCGATAATCACGATATCGGCTTCGGCCTGTTTAGAAATGGCATGCTGAAGCACTGTTTTACCGGTACCGAACGGACCCGGGATAAAGCCGGTACCGCCTTCTACAATCGGATTCAGTGTATCGATGGTACGCACACCCGTTTCGAGCAATTTGAACGGACGCGGTTTCTCTTTGTATTGTGTGATGGCACGTTTCACGGGCCAGCGCTGAATCATGGTTACAGGCACTTCGTTGCCCTGATCGTCGGTCAGCACAGCCATTGTATCCACAATTTTGTACTGTCCGGCTTCGCAAACCGACTTCACGGTATATGTACCTTCCAGTTTGAAGGGCACCATGATTTTATGCGGCTGGAAGTTTTCGTCTACCTCGCCCAGCCAGTCGCCGGCACTCACCGTATCGCCCGCTTTAGCCAGAGGTTTAAAATCCCACAGCTTATCATTATCCAGCGGATAAGTATAATCACCACGCTGCAGGAAAACGCCGTCCATCTTGTCCAGGTCGTTCTGCAAACCGTCGTAATTGCGCGACAGCATACCCGGTCCGAGCGTTACTTCGAGCATGTGGCCTTCGAATTCGGCCTCATCCCCGATGCGCATACCGCGGGTGCTTTCAAAAACCTGTACAAAAGCATTTATTCCTATGACCTTAATCACCTCCGCCATCAGCTTTGTGCCTTCCACGGAAATGAAGCAGATCTCATTCTGGGAAACCGGTGCTTCAACCTCAACCGTTACGAGGTTGGACACGATTCCTTTTACAATTCCTTTTGTAGCCATAATTATTTTTCGTTATTTCTTTTAAATTCTTCCAGGGCATGTTCGCTGCCTTTCATCATTGTTTTCACCAGTTCGCGGAAGGTATGCTCGCCGGTTGCCTTATCCAGTGTTACCCATCGCTCAATCATTTCGAGTTGCAGCAGATAAGCAAATACACTTTCGTAATCGAAGGGTTTGAAGAAGGTGTTATCTTCGAGCCATTTCCACTTCATCAGATCCACCTTTTTCTCGCGCATCATCAGATCGGGCTCTTCGGCTATACGTTGCAGTTCAGGCAGATAATCCACCAGATCACCCAGTCCGAAATCGCGGGCATTAGAGGAGCGGATTGCTTCGGCAATCTCATTGTGTCCGATGATGTATTTGGATTTATCCATATTATGTTTGCGGCAGGTAATGGCCGTAAGCATATTATTGATGTTCAAATTAAGTTCGAACCAGGCAGCCACGAATTTATTTTTGCTGCGCATCGCATATGCGTAGTAAAGTGCAGACAGCAAATCTTCCCACGAAATTTCAGGTTGGTTATCCTTCTTCTCGCTGGCCAGATAGATGGCAAAAAATTCGGCAAAATAGGGAGGGATCAGCTTATTCTTAGGCGGTTTCTCTTCCTCTTTGAGTGCTTTTTGCAGTTCATCGAACTCTTCGATGGAGATATTTCCCCGCTCATCCGGTTCTTTCTCCGGATATTTGAGATGATCGATTAAATTCTTATTGTCAAATTTCAGAAAAAACAGATCCAACAGTTTTTTATCGCAGCGCGACATCATGGGTTCTATCTCGTTTCGGAAATTGGCGATTGTATAAGTTAATTTACTGTCATCAAGAGCGATATTGGGAAGTCCTGCAATTAAGTAATAGTATTTGCTCATACACGTTTAAAATAACATGCTCACCAGCTGCGGACGCAGAAACTCTTTGAAGAAGGCAACAAATTCCTCTTCGCCGAAATTTACTTTGTACGAGCCGTCGGCAGGCATGATGGTGAACGAGGCGGGTTTACCGTTTACCTTTTCAATTTTCACACCCTTGTCTAATACATCTTTTGCGTTAGCTTCGAAATAGGTAGTCAGCGAATCGGCATCGGCAGTCTGGATGGTGATGGCACCTTTAGCTGCCCATTCTTTGGCAATCTGAAGCATGATCTTTTCCATAAATGCTTTATCAGCAGTTACTGCCTTCACATTCGATGAAACCACATCGCCGGTGATCAGGTTGGCCACTTCGCTTTTCAGCGCTTCGACAGACTGCGAGGCGAAGAGTTTAATCTCTGCTTCGGTATTCTTTTTCAGTTCGTCGGATTGTTTCTGAGCGGCAGCAATAATACTTTTGGCCTGTGCTTCTGCGTCGCTGATGATTTGATCTTTTTTTGCATTGGCATCGGCTATGATTCGCCCTGCTTCTTCGTTACCTTTCTCTACACCTTCTTTGTAGATTTTATCGGTGAGTTCCTGAATCTTTGTATCCATTTCGCAATTTATTTATATAATGTATTTCTTCAAGTATTACGTAATATTAAGCGCTACAAAGATATTCTTTTTTGCGAATCTGCCTAAAAATAATAGATTTTTTTGCTCAAAAAAACGCCGCATTGAATAACTTTTGTAATTTTGATGGTTCAAAATACTATAAATATGTTCTCAATTTCACCTGCAACAGTGATTGACTGTCAATTAATTCAAAATCTGGCCAAACAGATTTGGGAGCCTACTTACGGCGCCATACTCTCGCCGGATCAGTTACATTATATGTTTGATATGATGTATAGTCTCGAAAATATCGAAAAACAGATGACGGAGCTCGGACATCAATTCTTCATCGTATACGCCGACGGCGAACCGGCCGGCTATTTATCCATCGAAAAAGTGGATGATGATTTATATGATTTTCAGAAAATCTACTCACTACCCACGCTACACGGCTCAGGTATAGGGCGTTACATGATCGAATCGGGCATCAGTTATCTGCAAAGCATTCATCCCGCTCCTTTCATCGTGGAGCTGAATGTGAATCGCGACAATCCGGCTTTCGGTTTTTACAAACACATGGGATTTGAGGTGCACGATACGCGCGATTTTCACATCGGCAATGGTTATTACATGAACGATTATATTATGCGTAAGCGGATAGGCGGCG
>CAMTPG010000083.1 GCA_947074335.1 uncultured Parabacteroides sp. | reverse complement strand
CTGTGATCGCAGACCAGCAAACGTGCTTCGGCACGCTCTTCGAGAATGATCAGGATACGACGATTCGCCAGCGTATCCGTACTGTTTCTGAATACATTAACCAGCTGAATGGGTCGTTCTACAACCACGCCTTTGGGCACATAGATTACAAATCCGTCTTGCGCGAATGAAGTGTTAAAGGCAACCAGTCCGTCTTTTGCAGCAGGCGCCGCCTTTCCATAATACTGCGCTGCCAGCTGCGGATAAGCTTCGGTAAATGCTCTCAACCCGCCCACAAAAACCGATTCGGGCAATGAAGCTTTCGGCAAAGCTTTATCATAAAACGAATCGTTCACAATAAAATAGAGTGAAGTACTGAGATTGGGCACATCACAGCGAAACACATCATAGGGATTGATCGGAATATCTACCCGGTTGAGATTCAGACCGTAATCGGGTTCGAAGGATTTGGATACATCGGTGTATTTATAATCTTCGGTGCCGAAACGCGGAAAGCCCAACTGTTCAAAATCAGACATCGCCTGCAACCGATGCTCATTCATCAGTTCTGACGAATGTTTGCAGATCAGTGCTTCGTGTTGTCTGAAAAGCTGAATATATTGTTGTTCTGCTTTCATAATCAAAGTTCTCCTAATTCGGCTTTGATCCAGTCGTAACCGCTCTTTTCCAATTCCAGGGCAAGTTCGGGACCGGCTGTTTTTACAATCTTACCTTTATATAATACATGCACGATATCGGGTTTGATGTAATCCAGCAAACGCTGATAATGGGTAATCACAATGGCTGCATTATCGGGAGTTTTCAGGTGATTCACGCCATTGGCCACCACGCGCAGGGCATCGATATCGAGACCGCTGTCGGTTTCATCGAGAATAGCCAGTTTGGGTTCGAGCATGGCCATCTGGAAGATTTCGTTGCGTTTCTTTTCGCCACCCGAGAAACCTTCGTTCACACTGCGGCTGGCCAGTTTGTTGTCGAGTTCGACGATGGCACGCTTTTCGCGCATCAGTTTCAGGAAATCGGTAGCCGAGAGCGGATCCAGTCCGTTGTATTTGCGGTGTTCGTTCAGTGCCGCACGCATGAAATTGACCATGCTCACGCCCGGAATCTCCACCGGATACTGAAAACTCAGAAACATCCCTTCGCAGCTGCGTTGTTCGGGCGACAGATCGAGCAGGTTTTTGCCGTTGAATGTCACTTCGCCTTCGGTCACTTCGAAAGCCGGATTGCCTACCAGCACACTGCTTAATGTACTTTTTCCGGAGCCGTTCGGACCCATGATGGCGTGCACCTCGCCTGCTTTAACAGTCAGGTTAATTCCTTTTAATATCTCTTTGCCATTAATATTGGCGTGTAAATTTTTAATCTCTAACATCGCTTACCATGAATTGAATGTTTAACCTACGCTTCCCTCTAAAGAGATCGTTAATAATTTTTGAGCCTCGACGGCAAACTCCATCGGAAGCTTATTCATCACCTCGCGGGCATATCCGTTAACAATCAGACCTACAGCCTCCTCCACGGAAATACCGCGTTGCTGACAATAGAAAAGCTGCTCTTCGCTGATTTTGCTGGTGGTAGCTTCGTGCTCTACAATGGCTGTATCGTTCTGAATTTCGGTATACGGAAATGTATGAGCACCGCAGGTGGAACTGAGCAGCAGACTGTCGCACTGACTGTGATTGCGTGCACCATCGGCACGCGGCGAAACCTTAACCAGACCGCGATAGCTGTTCTGACTGTGACCGGCCGAAATACCTTTCGATACAATGGTACTTTTGGTATGTTTGCCCAGATGAATCATTTTCGTTCCGGTATCGGCCTGCTGATAATTGTTGGTAACGGCTACCGAATAAAATTCGCCTGTCGAATGATCGCCTGCCAGGATGCAGCTCGGATATTTCCAGGTGATGGCGGAGCCGGTTTCTACCTGTGTCCAGGAGATTTTACTGTAATCGCCTTTGCAGATGCCGCGTTTGGTTACAAAATTATAAATACCCCCTTTTCCCTCTTTATCGCCGGGATACCAGTTTTGCACGGTCGAGTATTTTACTTCGGCCCTGTCGTGCGCCACAATTTCCACAATCGCGGCATGCAGCTGATTTTCATCGCGCATGGGCGCGGTGCAACCTTCCAGATAACTTACATACGAATCATCGTCGGCCACAATCAGTGTGCGCTCAAACTGACCCGTATTGGCTGCATTGATACGGAAATAGGTACTCAGCTCCATCGGGCAGCGAATGCCTTTGGGAATATAAACGAACGATCCGTCCGAAAAAACAGCCGAGTTCAGTGCCGCAAAGAAATTATCGCGGTAACTTACCACGCTTCCCATATATTTTTGAATCAGATCAGGATAATGCTGTACGGCTTCGCTGAACGAGCAGAAGATAATGCCTTTCTCGGCCAGTGTTTCTTTGAAGGTTGTTTTAACCGAGACACTGTCCATTACGGCATCTACGGCCATTCCGCTGAGTTGCGCACGTTCGTGCAGCGGGATACCGAGCTTGTCGAATGTCTTCATCAGCTCCGGATCAACTTCGTCCAGACTTTTCGGACCCTCTTTCTTTTTGGGTGCCGCATAATATATTATATCCTGATAATCAATCGGCGGAATCTGTAAATGTGCCCACGTCGGCATTTCGAGCGTCTGCCAATGGCGAAAGGCTTTCAATCTGTATTGCAACAACCAGTCGGGCTCATTTTTCTTGGCGGAAATAATCCGGACCGTATTTTCATCAAGTCCTTTGTGAATCGTTTCCGTATCAATATTCGTAACAAATCCGTACTTATAATCGCCGGACGTTACTTCATTCAATATATCATTTGATTCTTGCATATAAAAACATCATTGACTATCATTAATCCATTTATTGAGATTTATCTCCTTCCACAACAGATTTTTCGGAAATATAGTTGACGAAATCTGTTGAAGCGGACGATAAAAAAAAGATTCAGTTTTAATTTGTTGCGGAATAAGTGCATGAGCTGTATCGAAGCGATCGATCCCGTTGATAACCAGACAAATAAAAAATAACGTAAAGATACCTCCGGTAAAAGCACCTCCCAGATGATTGAGAATGCCCAGCGGCGTGGCGTTAATTACCCGGTTGATCAGATTGCCGGCCGATATAACAAAACCCACAATCAGCAGAAATCCAATGATATAGCTGGCAACTATGACAGTCTGGGGATCAGCCTTATCGGCGGCCAGCAAATAACCCTGCAGCCACAGCGCCACACGCGAACAAAAAACGAATCCTAATAGAAGGGCTATAAGCGAAACAACCTGTTTGACGAATCCGTCAAACAGGCCTTTCACAATTCCTATTCCTGCCAGACATAGCAATGTAATGTCTAACCAGTTCATATATTACAATGTTTTCTTGATTTCTGTCTCTTCGTAAGCTTCGATCATATCGCCAGCCTGGATATCATTGAAATTATTGATATTCAAACCGCAATCCTGACCGGTATACACCTCTTTAACATCATCTTTGAAACGTTTGAGCGAGCCCAGTTCGCCGGCATAGATTACGATACCGTCGCGAATGATGCGCACTTTGTTTGTACGTTTGATCTTACCTTCACGCACAATACAACCGGCCACAGTTCCCACTTTGGTAATTTTGAATACCTGCAGTACTTCCACATTGGCTGTAATCTCTTCGCGGATTTCGGGAGAAAGCATACCTTCCATGGCATCTTTCACCTCGGCGATCGCATCGTAGATGATTGAATAGAGACGAATTTCCACACCCTCTTTTTCGGCCAGACGACGGGCCGGCATAGCCGGACGTACCTGGAATCCGATGATGATTGCATTTGAAGCAGCAGCCAGTACCACATCCGATTCTGAAATCTGACCTACCGCTTTGTGGATCACATTAACCTGGATCTCTTCGGTAGAAAGACGGATCAGTGAGTCTGACAAGGCTTCCACAGAACCGTCTACGTCGCCCTTCACAATCACATTCAGTTCCTGGAAGTTACCTACGGCAATACGACGACCGATATCATCGAGTGTAAGCATTTTCTGTGTACGCAGACCCAGCTCACGCTGCAACTGCTCACGGCGGGTTGCAATTTCACGGGCCTCCTGTTCCGATTCGAGTACATTGAATGTATCACCGGCCTGAGGCGCTCCGTTCAAACCGAGAATCAACGCAGGTTCTGAAGGTCCGGCTTCGGTAATACGCTGATTACGTTCGTTGAACATCGCTTTTACACGACCGTGGTGTGTTCCGGCCAGTACGATATCGCCGATTTTCAGCGTTCCGTTCTCTACCAGAATAGTAGATACATAACCACGACCTTTATCGAGCGATGATTCGATGATTGAACCCACGGCACGACGGTTCGGGTTGGCTTTCAGATCGAGCAGGTCGGCTTCGAGCAATACTTTTTCGAGCAGTTCTTCGATACCCAGACCTTTTTTGGCGGAGATTTCCTGACTCTGATATTTACCACCCCAGTCTTCGACCAGATAATTCATGTTAGCCAGCTCTTCCTTGATCTTCTCGGGATTAGCATGCGGCTTATCAATTTTGTTGATGGCAAATACAATCGGTACATTGGCAGCCGAAGCGTGGTTGATAGCCTCGATGGTCTGCGGCATCACGTTATCGTCGGCAGCAACAATGATGATGGCGATATCCGTTACTTTGGCACCACGTGCACGCATCGCCGTAAAGGCTTCGTGACCCGGTGTATCAAGGAATGTAATGCGGCGTCCGCTGGCCAGTTTCACATTATAAGCACCGATGTGCTGTGTGATACCACCGGCTTCACCGGCAATTACGTTGGCATTACGGATATTATCCAGCAATGAAGTTTTACCGTGGTCAACGTGACCCATCACCGTTACAATCGGCGGACGTGCAACCCAGTCTTCTTCGCTGTCTTCTTCGTCATTTTTGATAGCTTCCACTACATCGGCACTTACATATTCGGTTTTAAAACCAAATTCGTCGGCTACGATGTTGATGGTTTCTGCATCGAGGCGCTGGTTGATAGAAACCATCATACCAATGCTCATACAGGTACCGATTACCTGAGTAACAGGTACATCCATCATATTGGCCAAATCATTTGCAGTTACAAACTCTGTAATTTTCAGTGTTTTGCTTTCCAGCTGCTCCTGCTCCATCAGTTCGTGTTCGCGTTTTAAAACCGCTTCACGTTTATCACGACGGTATTTAGCCCCTTTGTTATTTTTATTTCCTTTGTTGGTTAAGCGTGCCAGCGTTTCTTTGATCTGTTTCTGTACATCTTCCTCGCTGATTTCGGCTTTCACCGGTTTTTTCAGACGTGAGCGACGATCATCGCGGTGTGCATGCTGGTTATTATTGTTCGGACGCGGAGTTGACGGACGTGCATTGGTTCCGGGTGTATTGTTAATATCCACACGATCCTTTTTGATGCGATTACGTTTTTTCTTCTCGTCAGTACTTCCGGCCGGTTTATTGGCATGCGCTCCCGGTCCGCCACCGGGATGCTGTGCTCCGTTGTTATTGCGGTTAGGCGCATTGCCGGGTTGTCCGGGTTTGTTACCACCGAATTTTGTGTCACGTTTTTCGTCACGCTCTTTTTTGCGTTCCTCTTTCGATTTCTTTTTCGGACGGGTAGACTGATTTAACGCAGCTAAATCAATTTTACCTGTCACCTTAATCTTCGATTCGAATTTGGGCGTATTCAACCGAAACAGATCGTTTTGTTCTCCTTCGTTTGATGCAGCAGGTGCTTCGGTTCCGCCAGGTGCGGCAACAGGTTCAGCCTGCTTTACGACCGGTTCCATTTTAGTTTCTGTCTCTGGTCTTTTTTCCACGTTTATCTCTTTTTCTTCTTTCTTTTCTACAACAGGTTCTTTTACCTGTGGAGGTGCGGGAGCTGCAACAACTTGGGGTGCGGGAGCTGCCGGTTTTTCCACAATTACTTCTTTTTCGGGAAGAGTAACCGGTTTTTCGGCCGGTTTTTCAACAGGTTTTTCCTGCACTGCCTCTTTTACGGGAGCGGGGGCAGGAGCTGCTGCTTCTTTCTTCACAGGTCTGTCCAGATTAATTTTCCCCTTCGTTACCAACTTCGGTTTAAATTCTTCGGGCACTTCTGTTTTTATTTCAGTATTTTTAATCTCTTTTTTGGCAGTATGCTTATTTTTAATCAGTCTTTCCGACGGAGTCCGTTCCCGGTTATGCATACCTTCAGGTACATCTTTTCCAAACTCTTTTACGAGCAAAGCGTATTGTTCGTCACTGATCCGGGTGTTGGGATTATCCTCCACCGTGAATCCTTTTTTATGCAGGAAATCAACAACTGTATTGATCCCTACATTTAATTTTCGTTGTACTTGTATTAACTTTATGGGCATATCTAACTTTGTCGTAAAACTTAATCTTGTTCATGATTCTTTTCATCATCATCCGCATCTACAGATTCGTCTGTTTCTGCAGGTTCGTCTGCTTCAACAGGCTCATTTGTATCAACCACTTCAGCCGCTTCAATATCGAAACCTTCACTTTCCTGGAATGCTTCTATTTCGTCGGTATCATCAGCATCGTCGAATTCGGCCGACAGAATACCCAGCAGATCATCCACAGTCTGCTCTTCCAGATCGGCACGTTCAATGATTTCATCGCGACGCATAGCCAGCACACTCTTCGCTGTATAACAACCGATGTTTTTCAAAGCATCAATTACCCAGCTGTCGATTTCGTCAGAGAATTCATCCAGATAGATATCTTCTTCGTCTGCACCTTCCACATCGCGGAATACATCAATGGTATATTCGGTCAGCATGCAGGCCAGTTTAATATTCAGACCGCCTTTACCGATAGCCAGCGATACCTCTTCGGGACGCAGATAGACTTCGGCTTTACGCTCCTCTTCGTTGACACGGATCGAAGATATTTTAGCCGGACTCAGCGAACGCTGAATAAACAGGGCAATATTGGATGTGTAATTGATCACATCAATATTCTCGTTACGCAACTCACGCACAATACCGTGAATACGCGAACCTTTCATACCCACACAGGCACCAACGGGATCGATACGGTCATCGTATGATTCTACTGCTACTTTGGCACGCTCACCCGGGATACGGGCAATGGCTTTGAGGGTAATCAGTCCGTCGTTGATTTCGGGCACTTCCAGTTCGAACAAGCGCTGAAGGAATAATTTATCGGTACGCGATAAAATAATCTTCGGATTGTTGTTGTAGTTATCCACGCGCTGAACAATGGCACGAACGGTTTCGCCTTTGCGGTAAAAATCGTTTGGAATCTGCTCATTCTTCGGCAACAACAATTCGTTACCTTCATCATCCAACAACAAAATCTCTTTTTTCCACACCTGATAAACATCAGCTGCGATGATATGACCGATTCTGTCTTTATATTTTGTATATAAACTGTCTTTTTGCAGTTCAAGTATTTTCGAAGCCAGTGTCTGACGCAGGTTCAAAATTGCACGGCGACCAAATTTTGCAAAATGTACCTCATCAGTTACCTCTTCACCCACTTCACAGTCGGCATCAATCTGACGTGCCTCAGTTAAAGTAAGCTGCAGGTTAGGATCTTCCAGTTCATCATCTGCCACTACCGTGCGATTACGCCAAATTTCAAAGTCTCCTTTTTCAGGATTGATAATCACATCGTAGTTCTCGTCGGTACCAAACATCTTCGCGATCACATTTCGGAATGATTCTTCCAACACGCTGATCATCGTATCTTTATCTATATTCTTCAACTCCTTGAACTCAGCAAGTGTGTCAATCATACTGATTGTTTCCTCTTTTTTGGCCATAATTTACTTGAATCTTATTAAGTATTTTGTATATTTTATTTCTTCGTAAGGATAAATTAAATCCTCTTCTACAGTGATTTTGCGCTTAGCGCCTTCGGGTTTCACCTGTTTGGTAATTGTCAGCGTTACCGCTTCGGGTGTAGCTGCTTTTAAGAGGCCTGATAATTTCGTGCCGTTTTTCAGCAGCATTTCCACCTCGTTTCCTACATTCTTTTGATACTGACGCAGGATTTTAAATGGAGATGTAACGCCGGCCGAACCCACTTCCAGTTCATAATCTTCAACATCCCGGTCGAGATGCTCTTCAAGATAACGGCTCAGTGAAGCACAATCGTCTACACATACGCCTTCTTCGCTATCGATTTCAACTACAATAAAGTTGCCCGGCTTAACCATTACGTCTACCAGGAAATTATCGGTTGCAGCCAGTTTCTCTTCTGCCCATTGAATTATCAGACTCTTATCTATCATATTAATTTCAGTTAAAACAAAAAGAGGAGACTACCCGCCCCCTCCTCATCTTCGCTTAATCGACGGCAAATATACAAATAATCAATGACTTTTCAAATAAATAATATTTTTTATTTAGTTGGCCTTTACACTTTTTTTGTATTTCTTTGCACCCGAAATATGAGGGGTGCTTGCAGGAACCGGCTAAAACCGGCCTTCAGGCTGAGATTATACCCATTGAACCTGATACGGGTAATGCCGGCGCAGGGAATTCTATAACTGGCTTCTGTTAGCACATCCTCATCTTTTTTATAGGTAATTAGTAAAGTCAAAAAGATGAAAAATGTGTTAATGACTGCAGCATTTCTTACTGCAGCAAATGCCTACGGCCAGATCTATCCGTCGCCGGATTCAATCAAACCCATGCATGATGTTTCACTGGAAGAAGTAGTGATTACTTCAACACGGGTAACGCCGCAAACACCGGTTGCATACAGTGAGATTTCCGGAAAATCGCTGCAACAACGTAACGACGGCCAGGGCATTCCCTATTTGTTATCTCTTTCTCCCTCAGTTATTATGACTTCGGATGCGGGTAATGCCGTAGGTTATTCCGGGTTTCGTATTCGCGGAACCGATGCCAACCGAATTAACATCACGGTGAACGGCGTGCCGGTAAACGACTCTGAATCGCATAGCGTATTTTGGGTTAATATGCCCGACTTTGCGTCGTCTGTCGAAAATATCCAGATCCAGCGCGGTGCCGGAACATCAACCAATGGTGCGGCAGCTTTCGGTGCCACAGTAGCTTTACAAACACAACGACCGGCACTGAAGCCTTATGCCGAATATTCGGTTTCGGCCGGCTCATTTAAAACCGTAAAAAACTCGGTGCGCGTAGGAACCGGCGTAATAAATAACGGATTTGTCTTCGATG
>CAMTPG010000082.1 GCA_947074335.1 uncultured Parabacteroides sp. | reverse complement strand
GCCTTAAATATTCATCTGAAAAATCATTTTCATAAAGAGGTTACGGTTTACGATTTTGATAATGATCTGTTACAATATAAAGATTATATCTTTTTTCATGATTTCGACGGAGATGCCAGTCTGATTCTGCCTTCGGAAGCAGAACCGCTTCGATTATCTGATAATTTTAAAACCATTCTGATCAAAGACCAGGGCGTTTTACTATATACCGTAGACAGTCTGGGATTAAACAACTGGAATGAGAAATTGAAATTGTATGTGACTATTATGCAATCCATGCTGAATTTTGAAGCGCCTCAAATGCTACATATAGAAAAAGGAGATGATTTTATTCAGGCAGAGGGTCTGTTTCCGCGTGATACAAAAAATAATGAAGTCTTTTTTTGTCTGAAAGTGGTAAATCGTAACTGGGATGACGACAAGCTGATATTCTTTTTTTGCTATGATCCCGAAAACAATCAGTTTATTAAACAGGTGATGGATTCCAGTATCAATCCTTTTCCTGATTTACCTAATTAACAACATAAAAAAGGATGCACACATCAAGTCTGCATCCTTTTCATTTTTATAACATCATGTTATTTGTTATTTTACATAATCAGCTTTAGCCAAAAAGTCGTAACTCTGCTGTACGCTGGCTACCGGATCATTGTTTGTATATCGTTCTACTTCCACATACCAGTCTTTGATGTTGTTTGCATACATCTGATCGAAGATCGGCTGGAAATCCATTTTGCCGCTGGCTCCGATTTCTTTTTCATCTTTGATGTGAATGGCTTTAAACTGGCTCGGACGTTCTCTGAGATAAGCTACCGGATCGGCTCCGCCTTCCTGTACCCAATATACATCCATTTCGAAAAATACGTGGTTCGGACTTACATTATCCAACAGGAAATCGTAAATTGTATTGCCTTCAACCTGACGGAATTCGAAATCATGGTTATGATATCCGAAAGCGATACTGGCAGCAGCTGTTTTATAACCTACTGTATTGAAATAATCGCAATACATTTTCAGATCATCCAGCGTTGTCTGGTCATTTACCGGCATCCAGGGCTGAACCATGTATTTAACACCTAATTCATTATGTGCATCAATGGCCTGATCCCACCAGTTCATTACTTCGGCTTCTTTCTCTTTTGTAATGGCCTGACCTAAATGGGCACTTGTACATTTCATGCCAAGATCATTTACCATTGCTTTGAATTCGGCAGGTTTCATGCCATAAATTTTGCCATTATCATAACTGGCTGTTTCCAGGTTTTTATAACCCATTTTAGAAGCGGTTTTCAATACAGTTTCAATTCCCTCTTCTTTAACGAGATCTCTCAATGAATATAATTGAAGTCCGACATTTTTTTGTGGTGCTTTAGAGCAGGATGTTAACAATTGTGGTACAACCATACTGCCGGCAATCATCAATGAGGCTCGTTTTAAAAAATCACGTCTGTTTTGCATAGTACTAAAATTTAAATGTGCTTTTGAGAATTTGTACAAAATTAAAATTATATTCTGATTTTTTATACATTTTCTACTTAAAATCCTTAATTATGTTATTCTCTTTCTATTTTGATTATCTTTGGTAAATACTTAGTTACTTTAAAATAATACATCATGAAACAATTATCAGGTTTATTTTGCCTGTTTGCTCTGTGTACACTGTTTTCGTGTAATCATTCGGGCAAAAGAGTTTTATTTGACGGCCAGAAGGCTGACCAATGGGAATTAAAACAACAGGCCGGTGTAAAAAACAATGTGATTAGTTTGCCTGGAAAAGGAGATCAGGCAATTCTTAAAAACGGAAAGTTTAAAAACTTTATGCTCACTATGGAAGTAAAAACCTTGCCGGGTGCAAAAGGCAGTGTTGCTTTTCATACTGATAAATCAGCCAATAAAGGCTATAAGGTATCTTTAAATAATAATTCTGACGATCCGATATGGTGGAAAAAAACGGGAAGTCTGGAATCTGTACGTAATCTTACCAAAAGTTTTATAAAAGAGAATGAATGGTTTAAACTGGGCATTCTGGTTGACGGATCTTTCATAGAAATTACAATCAATGATGAACCGGTAGTTGAATATGTGGAACCTGATCAGCCTTTCCGCATTTCTCCGAATCAGGCGGTTCTGCTTTCGGAAGGCACTTTTGCCTTATTGAATGATTCGCCGGGCGAAATTGAATTCCGGAATATTGAGGTTTTCCCTTTAAACAATACCAAAGAATTATTTATCACACAAATAGAACCTATAGATGAACAATCGGACGAAATTATCCGGTTACATCAGGAAGATTTTCCCGTATTGGATTATCATGTACATCTGAAAGGCGGTTTAACAAAAAAGGTGGCAGCCGGACAATCCCGCCATACTGGCATTAATTACGCCGTGGCGCCCAACTGTGGTATCGGATTCCCGATTACGAACGATGAAGAAATATATACTTATCTGGATACTATGCGACAGGAACCGGTTATTTTGGCCATGCAGGCCGAGGGCCGCGAATGGCTTGACAACTTTTCGCCCGAAGCACGGAATGAGTTTGATTATGTTTTTACAGATGCACTTACTTTCCGTGATCATAAAGGGCGTCGCACACGGCTCTGGATTCCGGAAGAGGTATGGATCGACAACGGAGACCAAAACTATATGGATTTAATTGTAGATCGTATTTGCGATGTATTAAAAGAACCTGTTGATATTTATGTAAATCCCTGTTTCTTACCTTCACCCATGGATGAAAATTATGATGCATTTTGGACAGAGGAACGCATGAATAAATTTGTTGATGCACTTGCCAAAAGCGGAAAAGCTTTAGAGATAAATGAATTATATCAAATCCCCAATAAAGCGATCATACAGAAAGCAAAAGATGCCGGTGTTAAATTCACATTCGGCAGTAATAATGTTACGCCTGATGTGAGTGATTTAAGTTACAGTATCCGGATGAAAAAAGAATGTGATCTGAAAGCTGAAGATATGTATAAGCCCAAAGTAAAATTATAAACAGGAAAAAGATTATTATTTATACAATTCCCTGTAAAAAAAGATAGTTAGTTCTAAACCGGGAACTAACTATCTAAGGGATTGAAGCTAACTATATTTGCTTATAAAACAAATGTGTCTTATTCGGGATGTATCTCGGGATTCAAACGTTTATTTTGTTTATTCTTCATATATTCGTATTGTTCGATAATCAGTTTACGACTGCGTAAAATCTGATAACGATAGATAATACAGGCTGTAACAAAATAAAAACCGGCTTGAATCCAAAGGGTATGATATTCATGAATTACATCATGCAATAAAGCACCGGATGTATTGATGCGAATGAAACCCTGTATGCCGGCAGTTGAAGGGAAAATATAACCTACAGCACGCCAAAACGGAGGAATTGCCTCTTTGGGCCATGAAACACCTGAAATAAATACGAGCATAACCGAGGTAAAGACGAAAATCATCATCGGAGCTTCTCTTGTTTTCATAAATCCTGACATAGTCATAGAAAAGAAAATGCAGGCAAAAAGATAGGGCAATAAAAACAAAATGACTGTTACAGGATGCCCCACCATCGGAAAACCAAATATTTTTGGTACAGCGGCAAATTCCCATAAACAAACAATTACATAGATTAATATATAAGCCAGAGACTTACCAAATACAATACGCAAAGTACCGCTGAAATGCCGGCTTACAGGCACCAGTGTATGAAAACGATTTTTCTCGCGCGTTGTTCCTCCCAGCATACAAATACCTAATATCAGTGTTTGCTGAATAATCAAAATGAGAATTGCAGGAACCAGAAAACTGCCAAACCCGGTCTGTGTATTGAACATGGTTATGGCTTCATAAGGTACAGGCTCAATCAATATTTCGTCCTGTTTATCAGTTGTATTCGGATGATTGTGCAGACGAACTTCATTTCCTATCTCTAATGAAACAGTGGTTGCCGTCATTAAAAAGGCTTTATAAAATAACAAACTGCTCATATCCGTATATAAAGAAACTGTAGTTCGTTTTCCCGTATTGAGATCTTTACTGAAATCTGTAGGGAAATATAAAATGGCATAAGCTTCTTTATTATCCACCATCTTCTTTGCCGCCTCCATATCCGGGCAAACACCTACAATTTTAACATCCGAAGATGCATTCATACGCCGGATAAAATCGCGACTTAAATAGGTATCTGATTGATCCACCACAACCATTTTTGCATCATGTACAATTTCATTATTATACATAAATGAATAGAGAATCGGATACAAAAAAGGAACTAAAAAGAAAAAGATAATTACACCTTTATCTTTAAATACATTGCGAATCTCTTCTTTCCAGATATAGAATGAATCCAGAATCCCTTCTTTAATTATATAATGCAGACGATGTTCTTTTTTCATCTCTTTCTTCCTTAAGGAATATATTTAAAATGTAACATGGCATTTTTCAAATGTTTACCCACTATAAAAGGTAAAATCAGAAATGCAGCCAGCCATAAATATTGATCTATACTATAATGTAATGCCCTTCCGTTTAATGCCTGATCCACATAAATCAGGAAATAATGACGCAACGGAAACAGGTAAGATAAGCCCTGCATGGCTGGCGACATGGCTAATACCGGGAATGAAAATCCGACAATCGAAAAAGAGACCATGCCAAATAAACTGGCCGTACTTAATCCCATTCGCAGAGTCGGAATAATTCCGATCATAAAAACGCCGACAGCCTGAGAAGCTATGACTAACAAGAAAAGTGCCGATAACATCGGACCCCAGCCGCTGTTTAGCGGAAAATCGCTAAATCCATACAGCGAAACAGCACACAAAACAGATATAAGCATAAATATAATGGTTTGCGGTAACAGTTTACCCAACAGACTAACTGTTATGGATTGATTTCCTAACCCAAGCCATTCGCGTGATGTTCCGTATTTCAATTCGGTTCCGATACTATAAACCGTGACCAGAAAAATCAACAATTGAATAATGCCCGGCAATATTGTATTATTAAGATAAACCGAATAATTAAGCCAGGGATTTCCGATGATATGCGTATCTATCTGTATGGGTTGTAACTGCGCCATTATCTGATCATCCGTTAACCCGCGGGCTTTACCGGTTTGCAAACCAACCGAGGCACCGGCCAATACCGACATTGTTTTCATATCACGAAACAACAACGAAGAGGCAACCAGATAGGTTGAGTTTGTATAAAACGAAAGTTTCGGTTGCCGTCCGGATGCTGCATCTGTTCCAAAATCTCTTGGAATCAGAAATATTCCGTACAGATTTCCTTTCTGAACCTCTTTGCGTGCTTCTTCGAAAGATGTAGTAGTTAATACTACTTTAGATTGTTCAAAAGCATCAAGCTGACGAATAATCTTTCTGGAGTTAGCCGAATTATCCTGATCGACCACCGCGATCGGTAAATTCGTAGGTAATCCATCTGACATCAGTGTCAGAAAAAATACCATACTAAATATGGGAGCAAAAATCATGCAAAAGAAATAAACCGGCTGATGGGCAAGTCGCGACATCTCCCGCCTGGCAATTACTCCGATATTATGTAACCAGCTGTTCTTATTCATTGCGTATTATCTCTTATTCTTTATTTTTAAGATCACAGACATGCCGGGACGTAAATCCTGAACAGGTTGTTCGGGACGGGCACGTACTTCGAATGTTTTGGTATCGTATTGTCCGTTCATTTTCGTGGCTTTCCAGGCAGCATAAGTTCCCATATCTTTCATATAATAAACTTTCATCTTTACCTCTTCATTACCTAAAGCCGGAATAAAACCTTCGATGACAGAACCTACTTTGATATCTTTCAGAATATCTTCATGTATACTAAATGTTACCCACATATCATTCAGATCAGAAATATTCATGATTGGAGCGCCTGTTCCCACCAATTCGCCTAATTGCGGGAAGCGTTCTGTTATTTCACCATTAATTGGTGAAGTTAAAATGGATTCTTTTATATAAGAATTTACTTCGGCAACTGCACCTCCGGCTTGTTGTACTAAAGCTGCTGCTGCTGCTTTATCTTCGCTACGGGCACCATCTACGGCCATATCATATTGAGATTTAGCTGCTTTTTCGGTCGCTTCCATTGCTTTATAATTGGCTTCGGCTTCATCACGCTTTTGAGCTGTCATTACTCCTTTTTCGAATAAATTCTGAACGCGATCATATGATTTCTTAGCAATCTCCAATCCGGCCTGTGCTTTCTGCCACATTTCGTAAGCGGCTGTAATTTCTTGTGAACGGGCTCCTTTTTGTGCTTTTTCACTTTGAGCCTGAGCCGCTTTTTGTGCTGCTTCTGCCTGTTGCAGCTTGGCATTTACTTCGGGTGTATCCAGAATTACCAATGTATCACCGGCTTTCACCTGATCACCTTCGCCATAACGAAAAGCCTCAATACGACCCGGTACTTTACTGGAAATACGAACCTGCGTAGCTTCTGCCTGTCCCATAATCACTTCATCAGGCGGTGTTAATAAAAAGAATCCGGCTAATGCAACTAATCCGATCACTACTAAAAAGGCAATAAATGCCAGGATCATATTACTAATCGAAAATTTCTTATTGTTATCCATTTTATTTTGATTTATTCATTATACTTATTAATACTGATCTACTGTTAATTTACCCATCGCTTTATTGAGATAAACTTCAGATAATTTGGCATCGATTTGAGCATCGATCAGATTGGAATGAGCCTGAACCCAGGCTGTCTGTGCCTGCATTAAATTAATTGCAGGAATCACACCTTCTTCAAAACCCAGATTGGCACAACGCAGATTCTCTTCGGCATTTTCCATATCACGGGTACACATAATCAATTTCTTATTGGCTTCATTTACTTTATAAACCGATTGATTTACCTGCAACTCTACTTTTTCCCGGGCATGTTCCCACTCGAAAGTGCGAATGCGCGTCTCGGCTCGTGCCGCATTACGCTTGTATGTTCCGTCCCACCAACCGGTTAAAGGAACCTGCATCATAACACCCACATTCAACATACCTTTGAATTCATTTTTAAAACCATGCTGAACATTCGGACTGTGCGCCAGATAATTAGCAGTTAATGCCACATGCGGTAACATATCAGCCAAAACTATTTTCTCTTTACGTTTATAAATTTCTTTCGCCAGATTCAGACTTTTCAATTCTTCACGTGTCATTAAGGCTTCATGTATATCTGCATTCAATGTTGGTTTTGCATCAGGCAGCGAACGTAGTTCCTCATCTGCCAACAGCATAGGTTCTTCAATATCTAAACCGCAAATCTGAGCCAGCAACATACGTGTAAGTGCTAATCCGTTATTTACTTTTGTCTGAGCCATCTCTGCTTCATTTAATTTCACTTTAACGGAAAGACCGTCTGCTTCGGTTGCAAATCCTTCTTCTATCAATAAAGTAATATCATGATCTGATTTATGCAATAAATCAACATAAGCATCGGCCAGTTTTTTCTTGTTTACCAGCGAAATAACCTGCCAATAGGTTTCGTCTGTCTGATAAATAACATCCTGAAGCTGCAGATTATTCATGGATTCAGCCAATTCGCGGGCATATTTCGTAATTTGATTATAATTTACAATTTTACCGCCCATAAAAACAGGTTGAACCAGTGAAACACCGGCCACCCATACATTTTTAATATCCAGATGTTGCACTTCGTCTATCTTATCCACAATCTTTCCTACTGCAGGCAGCTGTGACAAAGATCCTAAAGAACTGTTTACCGAAGCCCTTACTGCATCCATATCAAACAGATTAATATCTTTCTGATTCCACATATAACCTCCGGTAGCTGATACCTGAGGAAAATATTTGGTAAAAGCAGCCTGTTGTTCATACCCGGCAGCATTTACTTTTTCTTTTGCAACTTTAAGTTCTTTATTATTCTGAATGGCAAGCTGACGACAATCTTCCAAAGTCAGTGCCTGATGCTGTGAATTGGCAAAAACAGCAGGAATAAGCAATGTTAATACAATGACAATTCGTTTCATTTCCAATATAATTAGTCCTTTATTTTCCAAATATAAGTATTCAGGCACAAAATTAGATGTTAAACCTGAATTAAAAATTGAATTAATTCAATTAACGACAAATCAGAAAATCTGATCATTAAGATGGAAAAATCAGTATTTGAAATAAAACAAAAAGAAAGAGGATGTAGTTGTCAGAATTAAATATGCGGAAGAATTTTCTTTTTTAATTTACAATACCAGGCGTTGCTAATCCCCATGTAACGAGCAATATATTTATCAGGAACACGATTAACCAGCCAGGCATAATGACTATACATATAGCGTATAAATTCTTCGGCTGATGAAGATAAGCGTACGGCAAGCAAAACATCACGCTTATAAATAATAGTCATCATAATATTCTGATAATACTCGGAAAAGGCAGTATAACGACGGGAAAGGCTTTCTAAATGATCTCTTGAAAAGCAGAGTAATTCGCCGGATTCGATCGCCTTAATTTCGAAATCCGAAGGCTGTTTTGTAAAATATCCGATAGAAGAAAGAAAAGGATACATTGTATCGGCAGCAAAACCGATTACACATTCATTACCCAGATTATTGACATACAGATTCAGAAATAATCCCTTGTTGATAAAATAACCATCCTGACATATTTCGCCGGTTCGAACCAGATAATCGCCCTTTTTGACTGAAATAACCTCAGCATATTGATGTATTTCATTCAAAAAAGTTGTGTCTGCTGATAATGCTTCCGGTAAATCCTGAATTAATTTATAGAAAGGAGAATCAGCATCAATCATTATTTTTCGAGTGTAAAGTTTTTACGTCCAATCAGATTGCCATCAGCAAAAATATCCACACGATAAGTTCCCGGCGATAAAAACTCTTCAATATTCCAATACATGGTTACCGGTAATTCCTCACCATCATATTCTACAATCTTTTTCATGGAATAATTGATTTCTTTCCCTTCGAAGGGAAAAACATCGCCGCGGCTTTTTAAGAGTATATCATCATCCGGTTTCATGATGCGTACATAGATTGTTTTTTCACCTACGGGAGCCGTAATATTTTTAGCCAGGCGAAAATCGATAACGAACTGTTCCATTCGTTTAATCACTTTGGCCGGTTTACCACGTCCGTTAACCGGAGTAACTGTAATTCCCGTTGCATCCAGACGACTGGCCATATTAACCCGTTCGGTAAGTTTTTCTTTTTCTTTGCGCAAAGATGTTGCTGTTGATGAAGCCTGCTGATATTTTTTAACAGCTTCATTTTTTTCGACAGTCAGCT
>CAMTPG010000081.1 GCA_947074335.1 uncultured Parabacteroides sp. | reverse complement strand
TCAGGCGTCTGACTGTTTTTGTCTATCAGAATAATCAGTTGATAGCCTATAAAGACTCAGTCAATTTAAACGGAGTTTATGCCATACCTGAACTTAAAGTCTCTTCCGGTGAGCTGCAACTTTATGTGTTTGCCAATCTGAAACAAAAACTTACCGAAAAAGCAACGCTGGCAGATCTGGAATCGCTTGATTTGCTGGACGAAAAAAACGGAAATCTGACGATGAAAAGTGAATCACTTTCCTGTTTTGCATTTCCCGGACATAATTATATAGGATTCGGTAATCAGCAAGGTGCTGAAATCGTAGTAGATCATAACGGAACAGCTGTTTCGGGGATTGAATTAACCGGCAGTCCCATTCAAATGGTACGTTATGTATCCCGCATTCATTTATCGGCTATCCGGTATAAGCTTTCTGCAAATTACGATGAAGATGTAAATTTTTCCTGGTATAAAACCGATACGATATTTTATGCCAATATAAACCAATTCTCACGCCTGCTGCCTGATGCCGGCGGCAGTTATCAGCCTGCTTCCGATGCCGGTCTGTCCTGGCTTCACGGTGCATATGCCAAAGCTACCGGAACGTTGAAAGATGATTCCGGCACAGATAAGGCATATCCCCGCTACCTGTTCAGTTATAAAAGCAATAGTGTGACTTCAGTCGCAAAATATCCTTTTGATAACGGCTATTATTATTCAGGAAAACAAGAAGCTACGCATAATCTAAACCATTACTCCTACAATCCTAATCCGTTAAGCGCTTTTTTACCACCAGATAAAAATCATTTTGGCTCCTATTGCTATGTGTACGAAAATGCAATGGTTACAAAACCCACACTTTTAATAGTGGTCGGAACTCTTCGAATAACCTATAAATCGGGTCTTACGAAGGAGTTTACGAATTGTTACTGGACTGTTGTAGTTAATGCACCCGGACAGAGCGATTATGGTCAGGCCTTTCAGGGCAAACACGATTACATCCGTCGCAACAATATTTACGATGTAAAACTGACGATTACCGGTCCGGGTTCCAACGATCCTTTTTCGCCCATGTCATCTACTCATATCTCGGCCGATGTAGAGGTAAAAGCCTGGAATGTAATTGAACAAACCGAAGAGGTGGATTAATAAAAACAAACCAAAAAACAACTGCATAAAAATGAGCTATAAAAAATATTTACATCTGCCGTTTAGCTGTCTGATTCTTTTGATGACATTGCTCACCGGCTGTATCAACGAATACCTCGACGAGTGTCCGCCCGAATTTGCACTGCGCCTGAAAGCGCTGAATGCAGATAATCAGGATATCACCGAGTCGGGCGAAGTGACGCAGAGCACACTCTTTATTTTCGACGAGAATAAACAATTGCTCGAAGCACGCAGCCTGGATCAGCATTTTATAACCTCGCGACAGGAAATTGTACTGACCAATTATGCACCCAACACCTGGTTGCATCTGGTGGCCTGGGGCAATCTGGGTGCCGAAAACCAACAACTCGGTACGATTAATACGCTGACCGATTTGCAGGTGGCACTGAATCATGTAAACGGACTGGCATCGGAGCCGGATAGTCTTTTTTACGGCAATCTGACGGTGCTGACCGGTACAACCGGCATTTTACGACAGGATCAGGAAATTGTGATTGTACCTAAAACAGCCACCCTGAAAATTGAAACACGCGGATTGCCGCACGGACTGGCATGGAACGGGTTGAAGAGTGATACCTATAATCCCGACCGCTTCGATTATTATATGAACCATACGCTCCACGCTTTCGACAGCGAAGGCAACCAGACCGGCGACAGCATCCGCTATTCGCCCGACGGCATCATCGATAATTACGAATATGTAACCGAACACGATTACAACGTTTGTCCTGGTACAAACCTTTCGGTTGCGTTGCACTTCGATAACAAAGTGCTTGCCGCCATCACCGAGGCCGAAAATATTGATCAGGGCGAAACCGGTCCGATCCATACTTACGCCGGCAAACGTACCTATGTAATTATCTATTTCGGTCAGGACGGTTCGATCTCGGCTAAAATGAAAATTACACCCTGGGGTGTGGTGGACGAAAATATTGAATTCTAATACATGCTATTTATGACTACGAAACTAAAAAATATCATCATGGCTGCCGCCGCACTGCTGCTTTTTGCCGGTTGTTCGAAAGATTCGGATTTCAATCCTTCGCCCGATCAGGAATTGCAACAGGCACGCCTTTCGGTAGCCGTGAAAGCTTCGGGATTTTCGGCCTCCGGCCTTGATCCCAATGCATTAGAGGGTGAGTTGAATCTGAATAACCTTACGGCAGCTATTTTCAGTGAAGACGGCAGTGAGCTGCTCAGCAGTCTGGTTTCGGGTGCGGTAAACAGCACCGACGGAACAGCCCTGTTGTCGGGTATTCCGGTTAAAACGGCCAGAGGTCAGCTGGTGATTATCGCCAATGCGCCGGCCGATTTGCTGAATCAGGTTACCTCGCTCGATGATCTGCAAAATAAACTGGCCCGTCTGGATACTCAAAATCAGCAGAACCTCACCATGAGTACTTCACTGATTCGTACCACAACCGATTTTACCGAAGGCGATAACTACATCGGGGTTGCCGGTCAGACCAATGTAAACGGCATCAATGCGCCGGTAGAGCTGACTCGTATTGCAGCCCGCATCGAGGTAAATTCGCTGGCAACCGTATTCGACGGAACCGGCGTTTCGGGTCGTGTGCTCCGCATCAACAGTATTTTTGTGCAACAGGTGCGTACGGCTTCCTATTTTTTCAGTCCCGATTACTGGGGTCAGGTTATGTATGCCGACAACAGCTGTGTGGCTCCCGGCACATCCAATATACTTCATCAGGATATCATCAGCGATTCGGCTCCGATCAACGAAACGGTTTATCGCCGCTACGTGATGGAAAATTTCGATCCGTATCTGCCTACCCGCATCGTGGTGGTTTGTACACTGCTGGGTAACGAGGTGTATCAGGCCAGAAGCTATAATTTTATGGCTACAATCAATCTGAATGGCATTAAAAACGGGTATGATCATAATTATGTGAAACGTAATTACATCTACCGTCTGGGTATCACCTTCAATGGCAACAGCTTCAATTCCGGTCCCGAAATTCTGGGCGATCTGGATGTAGTGGTAGAAGTAGTGAGCTGGAGTCCGGTAGAACAGAATATTGAATTGGAATAAAATATATATACAACTTAATAAATAAATGTATGAAAATTAAAAGTTTATTTATTGCTGCTTTGGCATTTACGACGTTTACTTCGTGCTCGAGCGACGAAGATTTCAAAGACAATGAATCAATGAATGAAGTGGACGCATCGGTTTCGCTGATGGTTACTGCAAATGATTTGTTGACGAGATCATCCGTCGACGCCGAAGATGAAAATGGAACTGAAAAAGAGAGAAGCATCGAAACGCTGACACTTTATGTGTTTAATGCTGGGGGCAACTTTGTGAATCATAAAACGGTGACAAATACTACGGTAATCAATCACCTTACGATAAAAGTAAATGCTACGAATCCTCAAAATGATGTATTTAACGCAGTAGTACTGGCCAATTGCACGCCGGGAACATTTACAACTCTTGCTTCTTTGCGAAATGCAATTGCAACCGGTGCAATTGATACCTATAATGGTGCTGAAGCAAAAGCATTACCGATGACAAGTGAATTTACTTTTACGGGTGTTAGTGCATCAAGTGATAAAACAAGCGAAAACTGGATCAGTAAAGATAAAACTACAATTACCGAAGATCATGCTGACGGCGCAATGACAGCACCTGAAGGTTATGCTCCAATCGTTCTCGAACGTCTGATCTCACGTATCGATGTAGAAGAAATTAAAATCAACCTGAATTCAAACTATCAGGACAATGGTTCAACCTTCAAATTAACCAAACTCTCTTTGGCGAATGTGAAAAAAGAGGTAAAGGTAGCCGGTGCTACTACAGGTTGGTTGAAAGGATATCATAGTGACGCTTTTGTTGTAGCAGAGGGTGCGATTGTTCCCGGAGCTGACGTGGTTTCAGCTACTTTGCTGAAAGAATATACTAAAACTACTGCCGCAACTGCAACATACACAGATCTTGCATTCAGCAAATACGTATTCCCTAACGAAGAAGGTGCAACTTATCAAACTATGATTCTGATCAGCGGTATTTTTACTTCTGGTGCAACAGGTGAAACAGAAGAAAGACACTTCCGCGTGCCAATCGATCATCTGGGCAAAAACAAAATCGATCGTAACTACATCTACAAACTGAAAGTTACAATCACCGGCGAAGGTTCACCCAACGAAGATGATAAATTGCTCAATGCACATATCTCGGCTTCTGTTACAGTGGCTCCCTGGAATGTGATCGAACAGACAGAAAATGATATTAACTAAATGAATAACCGATTGAAATAAGATCTGATAACTCCGGTTATCGGGCAATTATTTCGACCGATATTCTGCAACAATAAAAAAGATCGCAGTGAAAGGCAGATTTCACTACCATGAAATTTAAATTTCACTGCGATGAAATTCAAAATGGATCGCAGTGTAATTTTTAATTCCTTACAAGGGGAAAAAATAATTATAAAAATATAGGGGTAATTATAAGATTTACAATATTGTACAATATAATTCGGATTAAAATAAAACACTGCGATTCTGTTTTTTATTTTAATCGGGAATAATACAAAAAAAGAGAGAAATAACATTTAATTATTTGAGCTATGAAACTAAAAAAAATATTGCTTTTAATGATGTCATGTTTGCTGGGCTTCTCCTGTTCGCAGCTGGAAGATTCGGTACAACATGATGCGGAGCAAGATCTTTCCACAACAGCCGGGCACGTATATCTCTCTCTTGCATTAGACTCGCCGGGTATCGAAACTAAATCGGGAACTTCTGCGCCTGCCGGCACAAACCACAGTATCGGACAAGCTGTTAACGCTTGTGCACTCTTCATATTTGATGCCTCAAATCAGGTGGTTGCTTATCGCGACCTTACGCTGACTTATCAGGAAGCCACTAATATGTATACCACAAACCAAGCCATCCTGGTAAAATATCAGGAGAACTTAAAGACATTTGTTGTGGCCAACTCCACCGCATCGCTGGCTGCTTGTGCCAGTTATGAGGAAGTTTGCGCCGCCATTCAGTCTGATGAGCTGTTCGACGCTGATAATCTGGTTAAAACAGGTACACTGCAAACCGTGAACTGGAGCGGCATTACGCCATCCGCATCAACTGTCCAGACTGCCGAAAATACCGTAACGGTACATCATACAGTGAGCCAGCTTACTGCTGCTATCCGTTTCAACGCCTTCCGGGTTAGCTTCGCGGAAGGATCGCGCATAAACGAGGTAACGGTGAACTCGGTTACTTTGAAGAACAGCAATACACAATCGCTCACCAAAGGCGATCTGGCTGTTTCAAGTTATGCATTCAAAGATTTTGAGGAAACAATAAATAAAACGGCCTATCAGCCGGCAACGGGTGCCGTTAATCCTTTTGCCGACGAGAAACCGCTCTTTTTCTCGTTCCGGAATACCGATGCCGCCCATGCAGTGGAAATGACCATTCATTTTACGATCGGCGACAAACCGTATGAACGCTCATACGTGATAAACCGGGCCACGGCAGCAGACGATTTTGCAAATAACTCAAATCATGCTTATGTAAATGCCGGTTATTTGTACGATCTGATCGTGAATCTGCAGATTACCGATGTGATCGTTGATTTTGAGGTGGTTTGTTATACACGCGACTGGAACTACAATGAAATCACAATTCCGCTATGATTATGAAACAAAAATATACAGATCTTATGAATCTACGCAATATACTTATATCGGCTGTTGCTTTAGGCTCGCTGCTTTGCACCTCGTGTAGCAATGAGCTGGCGGATATCCCCGAAAAACAGCCCGAAACCGGTCTGACCGAAGGCATAACCATTACATTGATTGCCGAAGCGGTTCAGACACGAGCCGGCAGCGATGTTTCGTTGCCCTACAGCTATGCCACAACCGATGAGTTGCAGATTAACCGCGTGCATCTGGCCTTTTTCGAACTGGATGGATCTGGCATACCGACGTCTCGTATCCATCAGGAAAATGCTACGTTTACAGCTCCAAACACCACGGTAAATGATTCATCCGCTTATCGCATTTCAGGTATTTCTCTGCCGGTAGAAGGACAAACGGTACGCGTGCTGGCGATTGCCAATTCGGCGCTGGATCTGTCGGGACTCACTACGTATGCCGATTACCGTTCGGCTATCGAGTCGCAGGCTTCGGTTACCTTTACGGCAACCAATCTGGTAAAAGCCGGTTTTACAGACTATCGCTTCACAACCAACAATGTTTCTGTAGTTGTTCCGCTCACACAGCTCACGGCGCGTGTGGATTTGTATCTGGATATCAATATACCATCCACTTCGCTGGCCGGTATTGATTCGACCTGGTTGTTTTCGGCAGCGGATATGATGGCAAGCGGAACGAAAGGAGAAGAAGTTCCGGGCGTGATGACTAAAATTAAGATTCAGAATAATTCGCATAATTATACATATAAAGGAAAGCCGATTCATATTCAGCCGGATGGAAATGCTATCTCATTGACATATCTGGTAAATAATACAAAATATCTTTTTTCCGGCAAGTCGGTCTGGCGATTGTATGTATCGAAAATGAACATCAATCAGATTGAAAAACAATCATTTTTGTTACTTGATAACCGGATAAATCCCGACGGACAACAGGCAAATCTAACCGCAATAAGCGAAGAGATGCGCTTTAACTCGGGCGAAAAGCTCTTTTCTTTCTATAGTTATGAGAAAAGTTATACAACAGCTTCGCCGCTTGAAGTGGAACTGGATGCTTATCTGATTCAGCAGCAAATGGGTACACATTACGAAACACAGTCGGGACAATGGCTGGCGTTGTATCTGATTGAAAACAATAATAGCTGGACTGCTGCATCTGCATGGAAAAGTGATAAAGGTGAATTATGCCTTCTTCCTTATGAAAATGTAACAACAACCTCTGCCACCAATCAGGGCATCAAATGGGGAGACACCACGGCCGGCATCGAAAAAGCAACTCGTTTTATACTGAATCCCGTTAAACAAGGCGCTTGTACCACCGATGGCTTGATTCATGGCAATCTGTATCGCGCCACACTTTCGTACAGTCCGGCGGCCGAGATCTGGATCGACTATATCTCGAATCCGTTTGCACCGGTTACGGTAAATATTCCTTCATTCGACTAATGATTAAAATAAAATTGTAAATATGAAACAATTCGCAACATACAGCCTGCTTCTGCTTCTTTCTGTACTGGGATTTTCTTCCTGTACCGATGATCAGCTATATACGGAGAAACCTGTGGTAAAAGAGGGATTGCCGGCTACAATTGCCATTCCCTTTTCGCCGATTCAGTCGGAAATGATTACGACTCGTGCACTCGAAGATAATATTCGCGATCTTTATATTTTTGTATTTAGTAAAGAGGGAGTTCCGGTTTCCAGACAATACTATTCCTCTTCGGATATCGCTGAAAATTCTGAGGGATCTGTAAAGCATTATACCACAAGCGGAGAGCGTATCATTGCAGGTATTGCCAACCTGACTACAAACAGTCTGGCTGTTACTAAATCGGAACTGGATAATATAGGTTCATTAGCCGAATTTCAAAATCTCACAGTCAATCTGTCTGATGAGTCCATTCACGTGATCGACGGCCGATTTCTGATGTCGGGTTATTATGGCGGGATGAACGGTTATCAGCCTGCAACCTGTCTGATCAACTCGGATAATAATAAAGTGACTTTAGACGGAACAACTACCGATAAAATCCAATTGCATAAACTACAGTCGAAAATATCGTTTAATATCGGAATCGGAGAGAAGGTCTCCTCATTTACAGTCGATTCGTTCTCTTTGTCAAATATTCCCTCTGCCTCTTTTCTGGGTGATCAGGAGAAATCCCTAAACAGCGGTTATTTCAGTCTGTACAGCCAAAAAGAGCTGGACCAGGGTGCTATGGGTTTCACTTTTTATATGCTCGAAAATAAATATACCACTTCCGGATTATCTGTTTACGAAGAGCGTGAAGCACTGAACTCGCCGGTTAACTCCGACGATTTTGCCAATGCACCCGGCGGAGCTACTTATGTTACTTTTTACGGCCGTTACCAGGGCAAAGCCTATCGTAACGGAACTGGCGGTGCCGAGTATGATGTGGATGCTTATGTGAAATATAATGTGCATCTGGGTTATGTGGGGAATAATGTGAATGATTTTAATTCTTTACGAAATAAACATTATACTTATAATATTACCATTAACGGGGTAAACAGCATTGTACTCGAAGTAATTGACGGATCGAAGAATTACGATCGAGGCGATGGCGATGTTTATTTCTCAACCGGTAACAATCTAAAAGAATATGATGCGCATTATGCCACTGAAGTAATTTCGTTTACCCGTCGACAATTGCGTACGACCTTTGAAGAGACAGCTTTTCAGATTCTGGTATACAGTAATAACACACAGGGTTTCGAAGCAAAAGATACCGATTGGGTACAGTTTGTGAAAAACGGTATCGGATCTGATAAAAACAAAAAAGCCTGTTATCCGGGAAGCGGATCTTCTTTTCTGTGGGATGCCAATGCTTTCATTGACGATTTAAAAGCTTTGCGGGATGATACAACCATTCCTGAAAATGATTCGGTTTATTACACCTGTTTTATCAACGAATATTATGATACAGATACTAACTGGAAAGAATATGTTAATCAGCAGCCGCGTATCATGATGATTCTGTGTAATTCGACCGGCGATAACGGCAGTCATGTGATTGATGCCGCATACATCTTCCGTCAGAAATCAATTCAGACTTTTTACAATGTGAGCAATGTAAATTCGGCCTGGGGTATTGAGTGGGAGAATGAGACGACGAATTATCATAATCAATTGGTTAACGGAAAGTTGTTGCCGATAGGTTTGCCTTACGGATCGCCGGTTAGAGCAGCTACAGATCGAACAAACGGACGTTATAATACAATTCAGGAAGTTGGTTTGTCGCAGAATTGGTATTCTAATCAAAATGTAAAACCTTCTGAATCTTCTACTTTATTATATGAAGATTATCATTCAAACTTATCGAAAGCTTACGCCGCATGTATGCAACGTAACCGGGATGAAAACGGGAATGGTATTATTGATGAAGGAGAGATGAAATGGTATTTACCCGCTATTTATCAATATACAGATATTGCCGTAGGTATGGCTGTTTTGCCTCAGGGAGCGCAACTTTATTCATCG
>CAMTPG010000080.1 GCA_947074335.1 uncultured Parabacteroides sp. | reverse complement strand
CCCAGACAGTGGATATCAAAAGCCCGTGTAGAGAATCTGCGCATCTATGTGAGCGGTGAAAATCTCTTCAGCTGGTCACCATTATATAAGCATACACGCGATTATGATATCACCAATACCTCTTCAGGTTCGGATCCGGATTTAACATCGGGAACCAGCGGGGATAACTATACGTATCCGTTAATGAAAAGTGTAACACTTGGTATTTCAATAACATTTTAAAAAATGATACAATGAAACGATTAAGCTATATATCTATTTTATTTTCGCTTCTTTATCTTGCTTCGTGCGATTTATACGAAGAGCCGAAAGCTACAGTTAGTAAAGATGCTATTTTTTCTTCTGAGGCCGGCTTACAGACCTATGTTTATTCATTTTATAATAACATATTACCCGACGGAAGTGATGCCAATCAGGTGGAAGTTAATCTGGTAGATTTCGGAGCAATTAACAGTTTACCTGATTTCCAGATGAGAAATGCATATAGTGAAACCAATTCAAGCGGTTGGTCATGGGGCGATTTACGTAATATAAATTATTTTATTGTAAATTGTAACAATAGTGAAGTCAGCGAATCGGTGAATAATCATTATTTGGGGATCGCCCGTTTTTTCCGTGCCTATTTTTATTATGATAAAGTGCGCCGGTTTGGGGATGTGCCCTGGATTGATAAACCATTGGATGTAGATGATGAACAACTGTATGCTCCGCGTGATTCAAGAGAACTGGTAATGGAAAAAGTATTTGAAGATCTGGAATTTGCCTGCAATCATATAACTACAACCACTGATGCTACCGGCAGTAATGTTACAAAATGGGTAGCTTATGCATTTGCTTCGCGCGTATGTTTGTTCGAAGGAACCTTCAGAAAATATCATCAGCTTAATTTAGCCACTTCGGCTAATACCTGGCTGGAAAGAGCTGCTGATAAGGCCTCTTATCTGATGACTCATTCGGGTAAAAAGATCTACACCGGAGCTGGTACTTCTAAATCGTATCGTGCATTATTTGCCAGTGATGATCCTGTAACAGATGAAGTACTGATGGCTGTTTGTTCAAGTGCCGAACTGGGTGTGTTACATCATGCAAACTGGAAATGGACCTCACCTACTTATGGAAACCGTTTTAGTTTTACCCGTACATTTATAAATACATTCCTGCAAACAGACGGAACGCCTTATACCACACGCAAAGGATGGGAAAAAGAGATCTTTTATGATGAATGTCAGAACAGAGATGCCCGTCTGTCTCAAATTATCCGTACACCGGGTTATACTCGTGACGGAACTTTTGTATCACCCGATTTTATGGGATATTCCAGAACCGGGTATCAGCCGATTAAATTCTGTCTGGATGATCCGAAGTATGATAATGCGGCGCTGAATACAAATGCCATACCATTGTTTCGATATGCCGAAGTTTTATTGAATTATGCCGAGGCTAAAGCTGAATTGGGATCATTAACAGACGAAGACTGGGCTCAAACGATCGGCGCCATTCGCAGTCGTGCAGGAATTACGGGCGGATTAAGCAGTAAACCGACAAGTATCGATACTTATTTTCAAAGTATATATTTTCCGTCCATTTCTGATCCTGTATTACTCGAGATCCGTCGCGAAAGAGCTATTGAGCTTTGTCTGGAAGGATTCCGGTTCAATGATATCCGCCGCTGGAAAGCCGGTTATTTATTGAATATAAGCTGGGATGGCATGTATGTACCAAAACTGAATGTGCCGATGGATTTGGATCAAAATGGTACTTATGATGTGATTTTCTATGATACGAATGAAAATCTGGAAGCCGCAAAAGCTGCTTTAAACTGGGATGTAGTCGGAAAAACCTGCGCTCCGATTCAGGTCGTGGGTGATACCAATCTTTTGCAACGGATAAAAGAGGTGGAAACGGGAAATCCTTCTGCCGGTTATTATCTGACCTGGGATACCCCAAATGATTATAAACGAGTATTTGGTGATAAACAATATCTTTATCCAATTCCTTCGCTGGTTATGGTGAAAAATCCGAACATTACCCAGAATAAGGGTTGGGAAGATGGTGCTTCGAATGATGGTAATTAAACAAATCGTTAAATACTAATGAAAAGATTTCTGAATATTTTACTCTTGTGCTGCCTGATAGCAGGCAGCACAGGCACTTTACAGGCCTCAGAGAAAAGCAAACTTCGCATAGCTTCATATAATCTGCGCATGAATACACCTAAAGATATGGAGAATGCCTGGCCTAACCGAAAAGATATGGTTTCCGCTCTGATACAATATCATGATTTTGATATTATAGGTACACAAGAAGCCTTTAAAGAGATGCTGGATGATATTACGACATCCGGCAATTATATTTATACCGGAAAAGGACGTGAAGATGGCCTTGATGGCGGCGAACATTCGGCAATTCTTTATAAAAAAGACAAACTGGAATTAATGGACAGTGGCGATTTCTGGTATTCTGAAACTCCGGATATTCCCGGAAAAGGATGGGATGCGGAATGTTGTAATCGCATTTGTTCGTGGGCAAAATTCAAAGATCTTTCGAATGGTCAAATCTTTTATTTTTTCAATTCACATTTCGATCATCAGGGAAAAATCGCCCGTAGAGAATCGTCGAAACTATTGCTCAAACAGATTAAAGCCATTGCTCAGAATGCACCGGTATTTTGTACGGGCGATCTGAATGCAACTCCCGATTCGGAACCTATTCAGCTTATCCTGTCTGATTCTTTGCTCAAAGATTCGCGCGGATTATCTGAAACAGCTCCCTACGGACCGATAGGTACTTTTCAGGGATTTAAAACAGATGCTCCGATGAAGAACCGTATTGATTACGTATTTGTAACGGATCAAATCCAGGTGCATAAATACGGAGTATTAACAGATATACAGGACAATCGTTTCCCTTCGGATCATTGTCCGGTAGTTGTGGATGTGTCTTTCTAAACCGGAGATGCTTCATGAGAAAGGCTTGTCGGTAAACTCCGACGGTCTTTCTCTCTGATCACTATTGGGTTTTTCAGAAATACTGAATCGGATAATTGTTTTTAATGACACAGATATACAATACATCCTATGATTTCCGCGAAAAAATAACCGGCTGAAATTCAATACATCATATATCGATTCTTCCAAATAAAAAAAGACGAATCTTCCGATCCGTCTTGTCCTAAAAAATTAAAGGCTGTCTCACGACAACCCCTAACCAACTTTGTTAACCTTAAATCTAATACTATTATGAAAAAACCACGATGCAAATATACACGCTTTTTTTATGTTGTCAAACATATTAGTGTTAATTAGTCTTTTATTTTTTCAGTAATGATTAAATTTCGCTAATCCTGATTTATTGCTTATTTTCGCAACTTAATATTATACCTGTTATTATCATTGATTTACCACACCATGAAAGTATATTTGTTTATACCACTATTGCTTACTGCCTGTACCACCGAACAACAAAGTGTATCTTCACTTCGGAAAATTGATCCCGTCGATTTCTCGCATGTACGCATTCAGGATAAATTCTGGTCGCCGCGACTGGATAAACACAAAACAGCAACACTGCCGGTTTGCATCGATCAGATCGAGAATCAGACCGGTCGTATGCAGAACTTCGAAAATGCAGCACTTGGAACGGGCGCACATTCGGGCATCTTCTTCGATGATTCGGATGTATATAAAGCGCTTGAAGGGATTGCGTACAGTCTGATCAATAATCCTGATCCCGAACTGGAACAGAAGGCGGACGAATGGATAGATAAATTTGCAGCAGCCCAACAGCCCGACGGTTATCTGAATACATATTACATACTGACAGATCCGTCAAGTCGCTGGACCAATATGGATAAACACGAAATGTACTGCGCCGGCCATATGATTGAAGCAGCCGTGGCCTATTATCAGGCTACCGGAAAAACAAAACTGCTGGATGTATGTACCCACAAGGTAGATCATATGATGGAACTTTTCGGACCGGAGAAAGCACATTGGGTGCCCGGTCATGAGGAAATAGAGCTGGCACTGGTCAAACTCAGCGAGGTAACCGGTAAACCCGAATACCTTGATTTTGCTTACTGGCTGCTCGAAGAACGCGGCCGCGGACATGGCACAACCAATGGCGAAGGCAACTGGGATGTGGCCTATTATCAGGACATTGTGCCGGTGCGCGAACTGACCGACATCAGCGGACATGCAGTACGCAGTATGTATCTGTATTGCGGCATGGCAGATGTGGCAGCCATGAAAAATGATACCGGATATATAGCAGCTCTCGACCGGCTCTGGGATGATGTGGTATTGCGCAATATGTACATAACGGGTGGCATCGGTTCATCCCGTCAGAATGAGGGTTTTACCGAAGATTATGACCTGCCTAACCTGGAAGCTTATTGCGAAACCTGTGCCTCGGTAGGTATGGTGCTCTGGAACCAACGGATGAATCAATTTACAGGCGATTCAAAATATATTGATGTATTGGAACGTTCTATGTATAATGGCGCACTGGCGGGCATCTCGCTGGATGGCGATCGTTTCTTCTATGTGAATCCGCTCGAATCGACCGGCAATCATCACCGGAAGGAATGGTATGGCTGCGCCTGCTGTCCGAGTCAGATCTCGCGCTTCCTGCCTTCGATCGGGAATTACATCTACGGCATATCCGATGATGCGCTCTGGGTGAATCTTTACATCGGCAACGAAACGACATTCCCGGTAGACGGAAAACCGGTCACACTGATTCAGGAGACGGATTACCCGTGGGATGGAAACATCCGACTCACTGTTCAGGCCGATCAGCCGGTTAAAAAACAGCTGAAGCTGCGCCTGCCGGATTGGTGTAATGCCTATTCGCTGACGGTGAACGGGGAAGCAGTCAATAATCAGACAGCAGGCAATCCGGCAGGCAACAACCGGACGGATCATAAAAATACGGCTTCTGCCCTGACAGATAAAGGCTATCTGGTGATCGGCAGCTGGAAACCGGGCGATGTAATCGAACTGAATCTGGCCATGCCGACAGAGCTGGTAGCTGCTGATCCGCGTGTGAAACAAAATGCCGGCAAACGTGCCGTTCAGCGCGGACCGCTGGTTTACTGTGTGGAAGAGCAGGATAACGCAATCGCACCGGATGATATGCTGCTCACCGACAATACCCGCTTCAGCAGTCGCTTCGAACCGGAATTGCTGGGAGGCATAACCGTTATCGAAGCTTCGGATGATGAACAAAATAACATCACCTTCATCCCCTATTACAGTTGGGATAACCGCGAAAGCGGCCGGATGAAGGTGTGGATTGATAAACAATAATTAAACGCATGAAATCTGTATTATTCGCTTTATTCTGTTGGATCTGTATGCCGGTACTGCTTTTGGCGCAGTCGGTTACCGTAACAAATCTCTCCTGTGAACATCAGCAAAACCCTTTGGGCATTGATGTAACGCAACCGCGCCTGAGCTGGCAATTGCAGTCGGACGAACGCAACCAGTATCAATCCGCCTACGAGATTAAGGTGATGCAGGTACAACAGAATCCGCAGAAACAGCCCGTTACAGTTTGGAGCAGCGGCAAAGTAAAGAGTAATCAGAACATTGATATCCCGTATAAAGGGCGCGCCCTGAAACCCTTTACCCGATATACCTGGCAGGTCCGCGTGTACAATCAGCAGAATATGCCTTCCGAATGGAGTGAGCCGGCCGATTTTGAGACGGCGATGCTGAAAGCTGCCGACTGGAAAGGTAAATGGATCTCGGATGGTAAAGAGCCGCCACAAACCGAAGAGGAGTTTTATCAGGACAGGCCGGCGCCATTGTTCCGCAAAGCCTTCGAAGCGAAAAAGGCGGTTCACTCGGCGCGTCTCTACATCGCCGGACTTGGTTATTACGATGCCTTCATCAACGGACAACCCGTTTCGGATCAGTGGCTGAATCCCGGTTGGACAAACTTCAGCAAACAAATCCTGTACAGCACCTTCGACGTAACGCACCTGATAGAAGAAGGTGAAAACGCCATCGGCGTTATGTTGGGCAACGGGTTCTACAATCCCCTTCCCATGCGGGTATTTAAACCGCTGCGCGAATATTTGTCGATCGGCGAACCCTGCCTGAAAGCACAACTCCGCATTGTATATACCGATGGCAGCGAATCCGTTATCGTAACCGACGGCAGTTGGCAAACCGCCGAAGGTCCGGTTCTGCGAAACAATGTCTATCTGGGCGAACACTATGATGCACGCAAAGAGATTCCGGGATGGAGCGAACCCGAAACCGACGAAGCGGCCTGGAATGCAGCAACACTGCCGGTTAAAACGCCGCGCGGCAAACTCACGGCGCAGATGCAACCGCCTGTGCGGGTAACTAAAACACTGCATCCCGTGAGAATGGCCGAAGTGCGCCCGGGTGTCTATGTTGTGGATATGGGACAAAACTTTGCCGGCATTGTGCGCCTGAAGATGAAGGGCGAAGCCGGACAAACCATTGCCATCCGTTACGGCGAAGATATCTATTCGGACGGCAGCCTGAATGTAATGACCAGCGTGGCCGGACAACAAAAGAAAATATGGAACGCCAACTGGGACGAACCCGGTCAGCCGCAAACTGCCTGGCAGGAAGATCGCTACACACTGAAAGGCAGCAAATCTGGCGAAACCTGGTCGCCCCGTTTCACCTTCCACGGTTTCCGTTTTATCGAAATAACAGGCTGGCCCGGACGCCCGTCGCTCAACGATATCGAAGGATTACGCATGAATGCCGATCTGTCGCCGGCCGGCACATTCGTCTGCTCGAACGATCTGTTGAACGATCTGCATCAGATATGCGATAATACCTTCCTGAGCAATGTATTCAGTGTACAGTCCGATTGTCCGGCGCGCGAAAAGTTTGGTTATGGCGGTGACATCGTAGGCGTGGCCCGCAGCTTTTGCTGGATGTACGATATGAACAACTTCTACCGCAAAGCCGTTCAGGATTTTGCCAACGATCAGCGTCCGTCGGGCGGAATGACCGAGACCGCACCATACAACGGCATTGCCGATCAGGGACTTGGCGACAACTCCGGTCCGATAGGCTGGCAGCTGGCTTTTGCCTTCATGCAGAAACAGCTGTACGATTATTACGGCGATCTGAATATCATCCGGGCAAACTATCCCGCGCTGGTTAAACAGGTGAAATTCCTGCAATCCAAAGCAAAGAACCATTTGATAGAGACCTGCATCAACGACCATGAAAGTCTGGAAGAGCGCATCCCCGAACTCTTTGCCACGGCGCATTATTATCACCATGTGCAACTGTTGAGCGAATTTGCCGGACTGCTGGGCAAGAATTCGGAAAAGAATCAATATAACCGGCTGGCCGGACAGATCAAAAATGCTTTCATTACCAAGTTCGTAAATACGGAAGACGGCGTTGTGGGCAACCAGACGCAGGCTGCCCAGGCATTTGCCCTTTATTACGATCTGATTCCCGAAGGCGGGAAAGAACTGGTACTCGAAAAGCTCCTCGCTCGTATTGAGCAGGACGATTACCATGTGCAATCGGGTATTTTCGGCATCCCTGCCCTGCTCACGGTGCTGAGCGATAACAATCGCAACGATGTGGCCTGCAAAATGGTCACACAGGAAACCTTTCCCGGATGGGGCTTTATGCTCGAATCGGGCGCAACCACGTTGTGGGAAACCTGGGCTTACTCGGATAATGTCTATTCGCAAAATCATCCCATGTTCGGCAGTGTGATCGAATGGATGTACCAATCGGCAGGCGGCATCAAATCTTCCGGCCGCGGATTTCGCGAATTTCGCATCAAGCCGCAACCGGCCGATGAGCTGAATGAGGCAGATTGCAGCTACGAATCGGTAAACGGAACCATTCGTTCGGCATGGGAATCGCTCGACGATTCGTTTACACTCGAAGCCGTTATTCCGGTAAACACAACGGCCACGATCTGCATCCCTTCAGGCGAAGACTGGGAAATTACAGAGAACCATCAGCCGGTAGAATCGGTACCGGAGATTAAATTTGCCGGATACGAAGAGGGATACAACTGTTTTAAAGTAGGTTCGGGCAAATACTCGTTCCGCGCAGTGCGGCCGTAACAAAAAGATTGCTTATATTTAAGCCGCAAAGAACATAACTTTATAATCCGGAAAATAATAAATACACAAACATGAAAAACATTTCAAGAAGAACCGCACTGAAAACAGCATTGGCAGGCAGCGCAGTTATGGCGCTCTCGGGCGTGGATGCCGTGGCACAAAGCAAATCAAAGAAAACTGTGGCAAACGCCGTTCCCGCACTCAAAGGCAATGTGCGCCACTCGGTCAGCAAATGGTGCTTTGGCAACATTCCGCTCGACGAATTTTGTGTGATCTGTAAGGATATGGGTATCGAATCGATTGAATTGCTGGATCCGCAAGACTGGCCTACAGTACAAAAACACGGTCTGACAGTTGCTATGGCGCAGGGCGCCGGTCTGGGTATAGACCGCGGATTTAACGATCCCGCACTGCACGACGAACTGGTAGCCAGTTACGAAGCGCTGATCCCGAAGGTGGCCGAGGCCGGACTGACCAACCTCATCTGTTTCTCCGGTCGCAGAAACGGTGTGACCGATCTGCAGGGCTGGGAGAACTGCGAAAAAGGGCTGAAACGCCTGATGCCTACCGCCGAAAAGCACAACGTGGTGCTGACTATGGAGCTGCTCAACAGCGTGGGACACAAAGATTATCTGTGCGACCATACCGTTTGGGGCGCCGAATTGTGCCGCCGCGTGGGATCGCCGAATTTCAAACTGCTCTACGATATTTATCACATGCAGATCATGGAAGGAAATGTGGTGGATAATATCCGCAAATACAATCAGTATTTCTCGCACATCCACACCGGCGGTGTTCCGGGACGTGCCGAAATCGATGAAACTCAGGAGCTCAACTATCCGATGATTATGCAGTCGCTGGTTGATACCGGCTATACCGGTTTTGTGGGACAGGAATTTGTGCCGCGTCGCGAAGACAAAATCGATTCACTGCAAAAGTGTATTCTGATTTGCGATGTATAAATCGGATGATTATTGCTTACGGATGAATATCCGGCATCGCTCCCGTGTTGTTTCTCCGGAATAAACCGGCTCATTAAATCATTTGCCGATAAGCCGCTTTCTCCGGTCAATCCGTAACAACCAGACATGCAAAGGAATCTGAGCGCCGGCTTTGCCCGAAATGGCAAAACCGGCGCTTTTTTTATCGTCAATTCTGCCACATTGCTGCAACTCCCGGAGCAGGATTCTTATTTTGCCATCTGGCACAAATGTGTCACGTTTCTTCTTTGCCCCTTTTGTACCTTTGCCG
>CAMTPG010000079.1 GCA_947074335.1 uncultured Parabacteroides sp. | reverse complement strand
GTAAATTGCCCGGCATCATCTGTTTCCACATAATGCATGCGCCAGATTTTATGTTGCGCATAAATATAATGTGCCGCCGTGCGTTGCATAACTCAGAGAGCCGGAGCTTGATCTTTTTGTTGGTGAATATCGTTATTCTGGCGGATTTCATCCCAACGACCATAATTGTATCGCATCAATTCAATTTCATCCAGATAAATTTTGTAGTAAGAGGCCGAATCAGCATTATTCATGAAAATCTGTCCAAAAACGCGCTTCACCTGCTTAGTTGGCAGGGTCTGCAATACAGCCTGAAAATGGCCATCGCGTAATACTTTTTCTGAAACGGAAACAATGGTATCACCCTGATCGGCAAAAAGTCGTACTTCCGGATAATAACGCATCTGTTTATTGATACCCCATACATCCATACCGAATACAAATGTACTGCCTGAAGGATAGTTTGATTCAGGTGAAACATCAAATAGCACTCCGTTAAAAAGTGCATCGGGCATTAATGTAAGATAATCACGACGCGGCCAGATATCTACCGAATCCTGTTTGGTAACGGGAGCAGCCGAAGCCTGAATATCGCCCAGTTCTTTTTGCTTTTTGTTGAGATCGGCAATCATGCGATCGTACACTTTCATGTAAATATCCAAATTCTTGCCATACCACACCAGCGAGCTGTCATATTGCGCTTCGGTAATGCCGTGCTTACGAAAAACCGCCTGATAAAGAGCAGCTTTCTGTTCCGGCTCTTTATACTCACGACTCTTCATACTGATCATGGATTCGGCCAGCTGCATATCGACCTGTACGGCCTGCATTTTCTTTTCGGACAAAATGTCACGGGGTACTTTGCTGCAGGCTGCGCAGAAAATACCCAGAAATAAAAACCAGTAATAAATATGCTTCTTAATGAGATTCCGCATTATAGTTTTTACTGTTCAGATGTGAAAGACTCTCCGAAAGTGTATGCCGATAAAATATCAGCAGTAAGAATACACCCACACAGATGGCAGAGTCGGCCAGGTTAAATATCGGACGGAAAAATATAAAATCTTCACCGCCCCAGATAGGAAGCCAGTCAGGCAGGGTCGTTTCAATCAACGGAAAGTAGAACATGTCCACTACTTTGCCATGCAACCATCCGGCATATCCGCCATTTTCGGGCATAAACCCGGCAACCTGTCCATAACTGTGATCAAACAGAACGCCATAGAAAATGGAATCGATAATATTACCCAGTGCACCTGCAAAGATAAGCGAGATACAGGCAATAAACCCAAACTTGTAATTTTGTTTGACGATTTTATATAAAAAATAACCGATAAAACCCACGGCAATGATACGAAAAACCGATAAAAATAATTTACCAATCACCTCTATACCAAATGCCATACCCGGATTTTCAGTAAAATAGATCTGAAACCACGGAAGTATTTCAAAACTCTCATGCAACTGCATGTGTGTTTTGATCCATATTTTCAGTACCTGATCAAGAATAAGGAGCAGCATTATGATTAACACTGCTCCCCAGCCTTTTGAATATTTCATTTATTTTGCGCCTCCTTGTTTTGCTTCAATACTTAACGTTGCATGAGGAACAGCACGCAAACGCTCTTTAGGGATCAGTTTACCCGTTTCACGACAAACACCATACGATTTATTTTCAATACGAATCAATGCTGCCTGCAGGTTCTGAATAAACTTCATTTGTCGTTGGGCCAGACGTCCGGCCTCTTCTTTTGAAAGAGTAGCCGCACCCTCTTCAAGTACTTTGAAAGTAGGTGATGTATCTGCCACATCATTTCCATCGGAGTTAGTAACACCCGATCTCAATAGTTCGAAATCGCTTTTCGCTTTTTCCAGTTTTTCCAAAATGATAATACGAAATTCCTCTAATTCCGCATCAGAATATTTTGTTTTTTCTGCCATGGTTCATTATTATTTTTAGGTTTTACATTCATGATATATTAGTTGCTTTATGCAGCTGTCCAAATATACAATATTATATACAGACTGCATAAAGCTCTATCATTTTTTCTATATATTTCAGATTTTATCAATGCGAACAGCCAAATGGAAATCTTCGAAATCCATATCGGTTGCATCACTGATGACATCTGTAATCTCGATAGATGTAGCCAATACCTGATTTGCAATATAGGTATCATAAGCTTTGATTGCATCATCCATCTCAGGAGTAGAAAGAATAGTAACCGCAATCTTATCGGTAATATCGAGTCCGCTGCTCTTACGCAGATTCTGAATTCGATTTACCAGTTCACGGGCCAGTCCCTCTTTGCGCAGTTCATCCGTTACGGTAATATCCAGTGCAACAGTCAATCGTCCGTCGTTGGCAACCAGCCAGCCCGGAATATCTTCGGAGATAATTTCAACATCGGCACGTTCGATCACCGCATCCTGTCCATCAACACTTAGAGTAAACGAACCGGCTTTTTCGAAGGTATTGATATCGTCTTGCGTCATGCTCTGAATAGCAGCTGCGAGCGATTTCATGATTTTGCCATAACGCGGTCCCAGCTTTTTGAAGTCGGGTTTGATCTTTTTCACCAGAATACCGGCTGTATTATCCACAAACTTCATCTCTTTTACATTCACCTCATTCAGAATCAAAGCTTTTACAGCCTCGATGCTTTCCTGCTGATGCGCATCCATCACCGGAACCATCAGGGTTTGAAGCGGCTGACGCACTTTTATATTTACTTTGCGACGCAAAGCCAGTACCATCGAAGAGATAGCCTGTGCCATCATCATGCGCTCTTCCAGATTTTTATCGATCATAGCTTCGTTGCATACGGGGAAATCAGAAAGATGGACTGATTCGAGTGCTTCGCGACCGGTAACAGCCGTCAGATCCAGGAATAACTGATCTGCATAGAACGGAGCAATCGGAGCCATCAGCTTGGCAATTGTTTCCAGACAGGTATACAATGTCTGATAAGCCGAAAGTTTATCAGTTGTCATACCGCCACCCCAGAAACGGCGACGATTCAGTCTGACATACCAGTTACTCAGGTTGTCATTCACAAAATCTGAGATGGCACGACCGGCACGTGTCGGTTCGTATGTATTCAGATAACCATCCACATCCTTAATCAGCGAATTCAGCAACGACAGAATCCAGCGGTCGATTTCAGGACGCTCATTCCAGGCCACATCTGCCTCTGCATACGTGAAATTATCCACATTGGCATAAAGCGCAAAGAATGAATAGGTATTATATAATGTACCGAAGAATTTACGACGAACCTCTTCGATACCATCAATATCAAATTTAATATTATCCCAAGGTGATGCATTAGTGATCATATACCAGCGCAGCGGATCGGAACCATATTTATCGATGGTCTCGAACGGATCAACAGCATTGCCCAGACGTTTCGACATTTTATTGCCATTCTTATCCAGTACCAGTCCGTTGGATACTACCGCTTTATAAGCCACACTATCGAAAATCATGGTAGCCAGTGCATGCAATGTAAAGAACCAGCCGCGTGTCTGATCTACGCCTTCAGCGATAAAATCAGCCGGATAAACTTCGCGAGCATCAAAAATCGCTTTGTTTTCGAACGGATAATGAATCTGTGCATAAGGCATGGCACCCGAATCGAACCAAACATCGATCAGATCGGTCTCGCGTTTCATCGGTTTGCCGTTGGCAGAAACCAGAATGATATCATCCACATAAGGACGGTGCAGATCAATCTTATCGTAATTGGTTTTATCATAATCGCCGGGGGTGAAATGAAGTGCTTTGTAAGGATTGCTTTCCATGACACCTGCAGCCACGGCCTTTTCAATTTCAGCATACAATTCTTCTACAGAACCGATACATAATTCTTCGGCACCATCTTCGGTACGCCAGATCGGAAGCGGAGTTCCCCAGTAGCGACTGCGACTCAGATTCCAGTCCTGCAAATTTTCCAGCCATTTACCAAAACGACCGGTACCGGTACTTTGCGGTTTCCAGTTGATGGTGTTATTGAGTTCGATCATCCGTTCGCGACAAGCCGTAGTGCGGATAAACCAGCTATCCAGCGGATAATATAACACCGGTTTATCGGTACGCCAGCAGTGCGGGTAATTATGTACCTGCTTCTCAATGCGGAACACACGGTTCTGCACTTTGAGCATCATACAGATTTCGATATCTAATGTTTCGTCTTTCTCTGTTTTTGTTTCATCGTATGCATTTTTCACGAATTTACCCTGGAACGGATCATAATCGGCTGCATTCATACGAGTCTGTACAAATTCGGGAGACAAATCTTCCATCAGGAAGAATTTACCGGCCATATCGACCATCGGGCGCTGATAACCCTCTTTGTCGGTCAGCATCAGCGGCGGAACGCCGTTTGCTTTTGCCACACGGTCATCATCTGCACCAAAAGTCGGAGCAATATGAACGATACCGGTACCATCTTCGGTAGTTACAAAATCGCCGGTGATGACACGAAAAGCACCTTCACCAGGATTTACCCATGGAATCAGTTGCTCGTATTCCATGCCTGCCAGCTCGGAACCTTTCCACTCGCCCACAACTTTAAAGGGAACCAGTTTATCGCCCGGTTTGTAATCTTCGAGTAACAAATCGGCTGCTTTCGGATTGAAATAGGCATCCATCCTGTCTTTACTCAATATCACCGTAACCGGTATATTGGTATAGGGATTATAGGATTGAACCGCCACATAAGTAATATTAGGACCTACACAAAGTGCAGTATTCGAAGGCAATGTCCAGGGTGTTGTTGTCCAGGCCAGGAAGAACGCTTCACCAAATTCCTTCATCTCAGGTTTTGGGTTCAGCATACGGAATTGAGCTGTACAGGTTGTATCTTTCACATCGCGGTAACAACCCGGCTGATTCAGCTCATGCGAACTCAATCCGGTTCCGGCAGCCGGCGAATAGGGTTGAATGGTATAGCCTTTATATAACAAGCCTTTTTTATACAGCTCTTTCAGCAAATACCACAAAGTTTCGATGTATCGGTTGTCGTAGGTGATATAAGGATCATCCATATCCACCCAATAGCCCATTTGTTGTGTCAGATCTTCCCATTCTTTGGTGAATTTCATTACATCATGACGACAGGCTGCATTGTATTCGGCAACCGTAATTTTTTTGCCGATATCCTCTTTGGTAATACCCAGAGATTTCTCTACGCCCAGTTCTACCGGTAAACCGTGAGTATCCCAACCGGCTTTACGATTTACAAGAAATCCTTTCATCGTTTTATAACGACAGAAAATATCCTTAATCGAACGTGCTATCACATGGTGAATTCCGGGCATTCCATTTGCAGAAGGCGGTCCTTCATAAAAAACAAACGACGGATGTCCGGCTCTGATCTCAAGGCTTTTACGGAAGACATCGCCTTCCTGCCAGTTCTTTAACACCTCTTTGTTCACATTCGACAAGTCAAACTTAGAGTATTCGGCAAATTTCTTACTCATATTGTGTATTTTTTTCAAGCTTCTAAAAAATTGCCGCAAAGTTAGTGATTTTATTTGAAAAAGCCAATACATCAAGAAACAGGGGCTGATATTAACTAAATTAATATCAACCCCGTAACAATTCTCTGAAGGAAATATTGTATTTACTAATCAAGTGTCTGATCTCCGCCTCCATTTACAAAAAGCGTCTGACCGCTTACCCAGGCCGAAACCGGCGAAGCGAAATAAAGCACGGCACCGGCAATATCGTCAGGCACACCCAGTCGCTTCAAAGGCGTATGCTTCAACATTTGCTCCTCCAGTTCGGGAGTCAGTACAGTGGCCAATGCATTGGTGCGTGTAGCACCCGGTCCTACATTATTGATTCGCACATTCATGGGACCGAAATCGAAAGCCAGATTCGAAGTCATATGGTTTAAAGCCGCCTTCGACGAATCATAAGCACTCATATTCGGACTGTTGTTAATACTTCCCATCGAGGAGATATTAACAATACTGCCATATCCGTCTTTAGCCATATGCGGTACAGCCAACTGACACAACCGCCAGATGCTGAATACATTCAGATCGAAGATCCGTTCGAAATAGGCGCGATCCACTTTGAACGGGTTTTCGCGACCACCACCACCTCCACCGGCCACATTGACCAGAATATTCAAGCGTCCCATCTCTTTTACGGTCTGATTTACCAGGTTTACCAGATCATGATCATCCAGCACATTGCATACAATTACCTGAGCTTTTCCACCTTTACCGGTAATCAGTTTAACTGTTTCCTGAGCATCTGTCGGATTCATATCGGCCACTACAATATCAGCACCGGCATCCGACAAAACCTGGCAACAGGCTCTTCCTATTCCATTTCCACCGCCGGTTACTATGGCTACTTTCCCTTTTAAATCGAATAATGATTGAATTGACATATTCTTTTCCTCTTTAATTTAATATTTTTGATTCATGCGTACGTAAGTAACTAAACAAAAATAGCTGTATTTAGTTTCGGATTCCTGCAAAATTCAGGGATGAAGAATGATCTCCAACACTGCTGCTCCATCTTTTTGAGCATCACCTCTTTTTTCAGCCTCTATAAACAGGGAAAGCATCGTATCATATATACCGGTGGGAATTTGTTGAGATTTCAAACCGCTTACCACAGCTTTCAATCCTGTAACATAACTATATAATGCAGCATACACATCATCATAATCATGCGATATCATTTTAGAAACTATATCATCCATACTTTCAGGTTTGGACAAAAGTACAGACTGATAAATTTCGGGAGCAATGCCGTATTTCTGAGCCAGAGCAACACCATAGGCTGTTGTAATCATATGACTCATGGATATAAGCAATCGGGTTTCTTCAACGCGGGCAGCATTGATCACATCTCCAATCCGCACGGCACTTGCTGAAAAACCGGTTAACAAATGTGTCCAAAACGAATCATCTTCGATTTTACAACCAAAAGTGATATCAGATTTCCCGGCACGCAATTTTTCAGCACCCGAATTGATATTCATAATGGCAAAATCGCCTCCTGATGCCAGGACTAATCGATTTACTTCTGCTATTTCGGCAGCCGTAGAGGTAGAGGCATTCATTATTTTCTTTCCTTTCACGGCATTCAGCGTTTCGGGTAATAACAGCACATCCGATAAAGCTTTTCCATCGAGCAACACAAGAATCGTTGCATCGGCCGCGATAATAGCATCAGCAGCCGTTGAAGCTACTTTTGCGCCCAGATCAGACAACGGATCTGTTTTTGCCACAGTCCGATTATAAACAATTACTTCATGACCGACATGCAATGCAGCTTTTGCCATCGCAGTTCCCATCAGTCCCATGCCCAATATTGCGAGTTTCATTTCTATTGAATTTAATTATTTTCTGAATCCGTAATTTCTTTTTCTACTTTTTATCAAAAACAGAAGTAAATAGATAAAAACTACCGGATAAAGATTGTTTTTATATTTTGAAGATTATGACTGAATTATAAACTTTATAAACGATTTTTAGGATTAGGAGCTGTTGATAAATCAAAGTCGCATCATCAGAATGAAAGAAATATTTCCGGTTTTCTTTCATATTAACTCCATTTTATAAGCATATTTTGTTTTTGTAAAGAACAATTGATTATTTTTGAGCAGAAAACCATTCAAGAATCACTAAAATGAATAAAACACTTTACTTACCGCCCGGGCATTGTCTTTTTACGGCATACCATGATATGCTGAAAGCACCGAAATCCGCTACAGACGGATTTGAGAATTATTCGGTAGCATTACTCATTGATAAGCTTGAAATTATGGATTTTCCATTCGAATCGGAGTTTGATCCGTTTTACAAAATACAGATTGTGACAGAGTTGTACGGTTTAATTATAGAACCGGATAATACGGCAGAAATAAACTAATAATAGTAAAACAGTAAATTACCCATTATAAGAACCTGATTTATATGCGATTCCAAAAAATCATTTTACACAGTCTGCTTCTCTTTCTTTGTCTGTCGGCAACGGCACAGACAAAAAGTTATCTGATCGGTATTGCCGATACATACAGCAGCCGCGGAACTACCGTGCCCCGCACTTATATTGAAGCCATTATACGAGCCGGTAATGTGCCGGTTGTTATTCCGTTTATGACTGACGAAAATAAATTGCAGCAACTCATTCAAACCCTCGACGGTATTGTGCTGCCGGGTGGCGAAGATATTGAACCGGCCCGTTATGGCGAAACTGTTTCGCCGCAGCTCGGAACCGTGAATATGCCGCGCGATTCGTTTGATGTAGCCGTGTTGCGTCTGGCCGTAGAAAACGGACTGCCGGTACTGGGTATCTGCCGCGGACAGCAAATGATCAATGTCTTTTTTGGCGGCACACTCTATCAGGATATTCCGACAGCTTTTCCGGAATCGCCTGTAGTGCATCTGCAAACCGTGCCACGCAATCAGACAGTTCATGCCGTACGGTTTACGCCAGATGCCAAACTGGTTCAACTCATGGGCACAGATTCGGTTGGTGTGAACAGTTTTCATCATCAGTCGGTGAAGGAGCTGGCTCCCGGACTAAAAATTACCGGCGTTTCGCCCGATGGCATCGTGGAAGCGATCGAACATGAAACGCTGCCGATTGTGGCAGTTCAGTTTCATCCCGAAGGACTTGCGGTGGGCTGCGACTCGGTGATGACACGGATTTTCGGGTTTATGGAGTTGTTTCAGGAATAAATAATTCTATAAATTCCGATACAAGCTTCATTTCCAAACTAACAAATCTTATGTCTGATTTTGGTAGAAAAAAGTCTTTATCTGAAAATTGAAATTAAACAAAAACCTCCCGTTAGTAATTAACAGGAGGTTTTTGTTTATACGGATAAAGGAACTAAATCTATCCGCTATTTTCGTATATTTATATCAGTTTTGTATCGTCGTTATGCTACAATCCAGATTATGGGATATCTTTTACACATCGTAACGAATAATTTGCATTATTATCCGGATTAATCAGATGTACATAACTTCCATTATATGAAAATCCTCTTCTCGAGATCGGAGTATTCTGATTCATAGGCGAAAAAATAGAATATTGAGCCAATGTACCATTTTGATTCTGAAAATTCCCGGGAATATTGAGCCAGTCATTCAAATAAAAAGAATAATAAGTTCTTGACATAAAATTGCCATTTAATCCCATTCGTGAATTCATTAATAATAATTCGCGCATATTCGGAATACGCCAGGTTCCCAGATCGTCGGTTCCTTCAGAATATTCGCTACAGGAAGAGATTCCGGAATTATCTGCTGTCCGGTTTTCATTCATCCATTTTCTTGCTCAAATCGAAACATAAGCCATCAAAATTTTAAGGTAACTTTTTCAATATAGAATT
>CAMTPG010000078.1 GCA_947074335.1 uncultured Parabacteroides sp. | reverse complement strand
ACAGGCTAAAGTGATCCATCTGGATATCGACAATTCGGAAATCGGCAAGAATGTAAAGGTAGATGTAAAGGTACTCGGAAATGCCAAAGCAACCATCCCGATGCTTACCGAACTGCTCGAAACACGCAAACGCCCCGAATGGAATGCCGAATTTGAACCTGATGCCCGCGAAGAAGATGAAAAAGTAATCGAAAAAGAGCTGCATCCGAAGGGTGAACATCTCAAGATGGGCGAAGTAATCCGTCGTGTATCAGAAGCTACCGATAATGATGCGGTGCTGGTAACCGATGTGGGCCAGAACCAGATGATGAGTGTTCGCTACTTTAAATATAAACAGACACGCAGTGTGGTTACTTCGGGCGGACTGGGCACTATGGGCTTCGGACTTCCGGCAGCCATCGGCGCCAAAGTGGGCGCTCCCGATCGTACGGTCTGTTTCTTTACCGGCGACGGCGGTCTGCAAATGACCATCCAGGAGCTGGGCACCATCATGCAGGATAATATCAATGTAAAGATTATCATGCTGAATAATAACTATCTGGGCATGGTGCGCCAGTGGCAGGAGCTGTTTTTTGATAAACGCTACTCCTCTACTCCCATGATTAATCCGGACTTTATCGCCATTGCCAAAGCCTATGGCATTGCCGGCCGCGAAGTGAGCCGCCACGAAGAGCTGGATCAGGCTATTCAGGAGATGCTTTCGCACGACGGAGCTTACCTGCTGGTTGCCAATGTGGAAGAACAGGGTATGGTATATCCGATGGTTCCCGCCGGTTCTACAGTTACTAATATCCTGATGGGAGAATAAACAGGAAAGGAGAAAATGTTATGACAAACAGAAAATTATATACAGTTATCATCTTTTCGGAGAATACCGTGGGACTTTTGAACCAGATAACTATTATCTTTACGCGCAGAAAGCTGAATATCGAAACCCTATCGGTTTCTCCTTCGGCGATTCCCGGCATCCATAAATTCACAATCACCACGTTTGCCGAAGAAGATACAATCGACCGTGTAGTGAAACAGATAGATAAACGTGTGGATATCCTGAAGGCCTATTACAATACAGACGAAGATCTGGTTTACCAGGAGATCGCGTTGTATAAACTAAGCACGGATCTGTTTATCAAAATGGGAACCGTTGAGACACTGATACGCAAATACAATGCACGCATCATCGAAATGAACGAAGTTTGTGTGGTGATTGAAAAAAGCGGACATTACGATGAAACCCAGGCTTTATTCAAAGAACTGAGCGATTCGATTGGTGTTTTACAGTTCATCCGTTCGGGAAGAGTAGCGATAACTAAAAGCCGCGTGGAGCGTTTAAGCGACATGCTGGCAGATATTGAACGTAAACTGGCAGATAACTAATCATGTTAACAGACGAAGAAAAAACAGGCGTATCCACATTTGTCCCCGATTCTTACCTGATGGATTTCAGAGGCAGAATCACGGTATCAACCATCAGTATGTATTTATTACAGACGGCTTCCGAGCACGCAGCCAATCATGGTTTCGGCTATTCGGACATGACAAAACAACATACCACCTGGGTGCTTTCGCGTCTGGCTGTAGAGGTGAACGACTATCCGGGCATTTCCGGACCAATTTCTGTGTATACCTGGGTGGACGAAATAAACCGCCTCTTTACCAGTCGTTGTTTCGAATGGAAAGATCAAACAGGCAAAACACTGGGCTTTGCACGCTCTATCTGGGCCGCTATCGACCTGCAGACACGCAAACCCACCACACTCGATCAGACAACAATCAGTCATTATCTGTGCAACCGCTCATGCCCGATCGACAAACCGGGAAAAATCGTCCCGGCCGAGCAGCATGATGCAGGTATGCCCTATCAGCTTAAATACAGTGATCTGGATATTAACGGTCACTTCAACAGCATCAAATACATCGAACACATGCTCGATTTATTCGACCTGAAACTATTCAGCGAAAAAGAAATTCGCCGTTTCGAAATCGAATACAAGGCAGAAGGCATGTACGGCATGGAGCTGATGCTGCATAAACATCAGGTTACGGAGGATAAATATGCACTCTCCATTTGCCATGAAGGCAAAGTACTGAGTCGCGCGGCCGTAACCTGGCAATAAGAGAAAAGAATATTTTATTAATTCGTTATTTTTAATAGTTTAAAAAAATGGCAGAAATGAATTTTGGCGGTGTTACCGAAAATGTAGTAACCCGCGAAGAGTTTCCATTGGAAAAGGCAAGAGAAGTATTGAAAGATGAAGTTATCGCTGTAATCGGTTACGGTGTACAGGGTCCGGGTCAGGGATTAAACCTGCGCGACAACGGCTTCAATGTGATTGTAGGTCAGCGTCCGGGCAAAACTTACGAAAAAGCAATCGCCGACGGCTGGGTTCCGGGCAAAACATTGTTCGGTATCGAAGAGGCTTGCGAAAAAGCAACCATTATCCAGGTATTACTTTCGGATGCAGCTCAGATTGAAGTATGGCCTACTATCAAAAAATACCTCACTGCAGGCAAAGCGCTTTATTTCTCTCACGGATTCGCAATTACATATAAAGAACGCACAAATATTGTTCCTCCTGCTGATGTAGATGTTATTTTGGTTGCACCTAAAGGTTCGGGTACTTCATTGCGCCGTATGTTCCTGCAGGGACGCGGTCTGAATTCGAGCTTCGCTGTATTCCAGGATGCAACAGGCCATGCCAGAGAACGTGCTATCGCACTGGGTATCGGCGTAGGTTCAGGTTATCTGTTCGAAACTACATTCAAAAGAGAGGTTTATTCAGACCTTACCGGTGAGCGTGGCTCATTGATGGGTGCTATCCAGGGATTACTGCTGGCTCAGTACGAAGTATTGCGCGAAAACGGCCACTCTCCTTCCGAAGCATTCAACGAAACGGTAGAAGAGCTGACTCAGTCGCTGATGCCTTTATTCGCCGAAAACGGTATGGACTGGATGTATGCCAATTGTTCAACTACTGCACAGCGTGGTGCACTGGATTGGATGGGACCGTTCCACGATGCAACTAAACCGGTATTCGAGAAATTGTATGCCGAAGTAGCCTGTGGCAACGAAGCACAACGCTCAATTGATACGAACAGCAAACCGGATTACCGCGAAGGACTTGAAAAAGAACTGGAAGCTCTGCGCGAAAGCGAAATGTGGCGTGCCGGTGCAGTGGTTCGTAAACTGCGTCCTGAAAACAGCTAATCAGCTATTCATAATAGTATAGGATATAAAGCCGGAGTTGTTCAGCAGCTCCGGCTTTTTCTTTGGCATAAGGCAAACGGGGCAGCCCGGCAAGCCACTGTATATAAATTGTTAACGGATGAAAAGAAAAATAAGAGTGTATGACACTCTTATCGCCAATAAAACAGGCTGATAATTATGAATTGAAGTTATAATCAATCTTACATCTTACACTTTATAAGAAAAAAGATAGAAAAAACAGGGATTTATATTTGCATGTTTCATAAAAGCGTGTAACTTTGCATCGTTAAATAAAATAAAAACAAATGAATCAGCAATTGCTAAATAGTCTCATTATTTCTCTATCAATTATTCTACTCTGTGAACGAGATAGGAAGTGAGACTGTATATGCTTTTTCTGAGCGAAACGATAAGAAATTAAAAAGCCTTTCTCACTTCCGGGTGTGAAAGGCTTTTTATTTATCACACAAACAAAATACAAAGCGATAACAAATTAAAAACAACATAACATGTCAGACAGATTATTTATTTTCGACACTACATTACGAGACGGAGAGCAGGTGCCGGGTTGCCAGCTGAACAGTATTGAAAAAATTCAGGTGGCCAAAGCCCTCGAAGGATTAGGCGTTGATGTAATCGAAGCCGGCTTCCCTGTTTCGAGTCCGGGCGATTTCAACAGTGTGGTTGAAATATCCAAAGCCGTTACCTGGCCTACCATTTGCGCATTGACACGAGCTGTAGAGAAAGATATCGAAGTAGCTGCCGAAGCCTTGAAATATGCCAAACGCGGCCGTATCCATACCGGCATCGGGACTTCCGATTATCACATCCGCCATAAATTCAAATCGAATCAGGATGAGATTTTAGAACGCGCCATTGCAGCCACTAAATATGCCAAACGCTTTGTAGAGGATGTGGAATTTTATTGCGAAGATGCCGGCCGTACCGACAATGCCTATCTGGCACGCGTGGTAGAGGCCGTAATCAAAGCCGGAGCCACGGTTGTAAATATCCCCGACACAACCGGCTACTGTCTGCCCGACGAGTATGGCGCAAAAATCAAATACCTGATGGAGCATGTAGACGGTGTGCACAATGCTATCCTTTCTACTCACTGCCACAACGATTTAGGTATGGCAACGGCCAATACGGTACAGGGCGTTATCAACGGAGCGCGCCAGGTGGAAGTAACCATGAACGGTATCGGCGAACGTGCCGGCAATACCTCGCTCGAAGAGATCGCCATGATTTTCAAGAGTCATAAGGAATTAAATATCAACACCAACATCAATACCACACGCATCTATCAGGTAAGTCGGATGGTTTCGAGCCTGATGAATATGCCGATACAGCCCAACAAGGCGATCGTGGGCCGCAATGCCTTCGCACACTCGTCGGGGATCCATCAGGACGGTGTACTGAAAAACCGCGAAAGCTACGAAATCATCGATCCGAAAGATGTGGGTATCGACGATAATGCCATTGTGCTGACTGCCCGCAGCGGTCGCGCGGCACTGAAACACCGCCTGCAGGTTTTGGGCGTGGAACTCGAACAGGACAAACTGGATAAAGTATATGAAGAGTTCCTGAAACTGGCCGACCGCAAAAAAGACATCAACGATGATGATGTACTGCTGCTGGTAGGAAAAGACCGCAACTCGATGCATCGCATCAAACTGGATTATCTGCAGGTCACATCGGGCGTTGGCTTACAATCGGTTGCCAGTGTATGTCTGGATATCGCCGGCGAAAAGTTTGAGGCCGCCGCATCAGGCAACGGACCGGTTGATGCCGCCATCAAAGCCGTGAAATCGATTATCCACCGCACCATGACCATCCAGGAATTCCTGATTCAGGCGCTGAACAAAGGCAGCGACGATATGGGTAAAGTGCATATGCAGGTAGAGTACGACGGTGTAAATTACTACGGCTTCGGCGCCAATACCGATATCATTGCCGCTTCGGTAGAAGCCTTTATCGATGCAATCAACAAATTTGTGAAATAAAACCAATAAAAAGAACAACGTTTTAACGACGTCTACAAGTATGAATACATTATTCGATAAGATCTGGGATGCCCATGTGGTAACCCTGATCGAAGAGGGACCAACACAGGTATATATCGACCGGCTGTACTGCCATGAGGTAACAAGTCCGCAGGCTTTCGAAGGCATGCGGGCTCGCGGACTGAAATGTTTCCGCCCCGAAAAGATTTACTGTATGCCCGATCATAACACACCCACACACGATCAGGATAAACCGATTGAGGATCCGGTATCAAAAAAACAGGTGGATACACTGGCTAAAAATGCGGAAGAGTTCGGCCTTACCCATTACGGCATGCTGAACGAGCGCAACGGGATTATCCATGTGGTAGGTCCGGAGCGCGGTCTCACTCTGCCGGGTATGACGATTGTGTGCGGCGACTCGCACACCTCAACACACGGCGCTGTGGGCGCAATTGCTTTCGGCATCGGAACCAGCGAAGTGGAGATGGTGATGGCCTCGCAATGTATTCTGCAATCGCGCCCCAAAACCATGCGCATCAGTGTGGAAGGCGAGTTGAAGAGCGGAGTAACGGCGAAAGATCTGGCACTGTATGTGATGTCGAAAATGACAACCAGCGGCGCCACCGGCTATTTCATTGAATACGCCGGATCGGCCGTGCGTAACCTTTCGATGGAAGGACGCCTTACCCTGTGTAACCTTTCGATCGAAATGGGTGCACGCGGCGGTATGATCGCACCAGATGAAGTTACTTTTGCTTACCTGGAAGGACGCGAGAATTCGCCGAAGGGAGCCGACTGGGATCAGGCTGTGGCTTACTGGAAAACATTGAAGAGCGATGAGCATGCTCAGTTCGACAAAGAGATCATTTTCGAAGCAGCCGATATTGAGCCGATGATTACGTACGGCACTAATCCGGGCATGGGCATGGGCATTACGCAACATATCCCGCTTACCGACGGTATGGACGAAGTGGCTAAAACCACCTATCTGAAATCACTGGAGTATATGGGCTTTGAACCGGGCGAATGTTTACTGGGCAAGCAGATCGATTATGTATTTCTGGGTTCATGTACAAACGGACGTATTGAAGATTTCCGCGCCTTTGCCTCGCTGGTGAAAGGACGCCGCAAAGCGGAACATGTGGTTGCCTGGCTGGTTCCGGGATCGTGGATGGTGGATGCACAGATTCGCGAAGAGGGACTGGATAAGATATTCGAAGCAGCCGGATTCGAGCTGCGTCAGCCCGGCTGTTCGGCCTGTCTGGCAATGAACGATGATAAGATTCCGGCCGGCAAATATGCCGTGTCTACCAGCAACCGTAATTTCGAAGGACGCCAGGGACCGGGCGCACGCACCATTCTGGCCGGACCGCTTGTTGCTGCAGCAGCTGCCGTAACGGGTGTTATCACCGATCCGCGCGAAATGATGAAGAGCTGACAGCTCTCTTTTTAATCTGATCTATTAATTTGTAATGACAGCAACAATGAAACAAAAATTTAACATCATAACCTCCACCTGTGTGCCGCTTCCGCTGGAAAATGTAGACACAGATCAAATCATTCCGGCCCGCTTTCTGAAGGCGACCGACAAAAAAGGCTTCGGCGAAAATCTGTTTCGCGACTGGCGCTATGATAAAGCGGGAAATAAAATCGAATCGTTCGTGTTGAACGATCCGGCTTATGGCGGACAGATTCTGGTGGCCGGCAAAAACTTCGGTTCGGGTTCAAGTCGAGAGCATGCGGCCTGGGCTATCGCCGATTACGGATTCCGCGTAGTAGTATCCAGCTTCTTTGCCGATATTCATAAAAACAACGAGTTGAACAATTTTGTACTGCCCGTTGTGGTTTCAGAAGCTTTTCTGGCCGAGCTCTTCGATTCGATCTATGCCGATCCGGCTACAGCCGTAGAAGTGAACCTGCCCGAACAGACCATCACCAATAAGACTACCGGCAAAACTGAACAGTTCGAGATCAATGCCTATAAAAAGGATTGTCTGGTGAACGGTCACGACGATATTGATTATCTGCTTTCGCACCGTGAAAATATAGAAGCTTTCGAAGCCCGTCAAAAATAAGCCTATGATCGAGATAATGGATACAACCCTGCGCGACGGTGAACAGACTTCGGGCGTTTCGTTTGCCGCACACGAGAAACTCAGCATAGCGCAGGCGCTGATTGAGCTGGGTGTGAATCGCATCGAAATTGCTTCGGCACGCGTTTCGCAGGGCGAGTTCGATGGCGTGAAGCGGGTTGCCGCCTGGGCAGAGCGCACGAGCAATCTGCAGAAACTCGAAGTGCTGGGCTTTGTGGATGGCGATATCTCGCTCAACTGGATACAATCGACCGGCTGCAAAGTGATCAATCTGCTTTGCAAAGGCTCATATAAACATGTAACCGAGCAGTTGCACAAAACGCCCGATGCCCATTTCGAGGATATCCGGGTGCTGGTGAATAAAGCACAAAGCATGGGTATTGCGGTGAATCTGTATCTGGAAGACTGGTCGAACGGTATCATCCAATCGCCCGAATATGTGTATACATTTATGGATACGCTAAAGGATCTGCCGATCAGCCGATTTATGCTGCCCGATACGCTGGGAATTCTGAATCCGGAAAACACCTATATTTATTGTAAGGATATGCTGGATCGTTATCCGGAGATACGTTTCGATTTTCATGCACATAATGATTATGATCTGGCGGTGGCTAATGTGTTCTCGGCTGTAAGAGCGGGAATTACAGGCATCCATACCACACTCAACGGATTGGGCGAACGTGCCGGAAATGCGCCGCTCAGCAGTGTGCTGGCGGTGTTAAAGGACCAGCTGGGCGAAGAGACGACGTTGCGTGAAGGAAAGATCAATTATGCCAGCCGGCTGGTTGAGACCTTTTCGGGCGTGCATATTTCGCCCAACAAACCGATTATCGGTGAACATGTATTTACGCAATGTGCCGGTGTGCATGCTGATGGCGACAGTAAGAATAATCTGTATTGCAATGATCTGCTGCCGGAGCGTTTCGGCCGGGTGCGCGAATATGCACTGGGTAAAACATCGGGCAAAGCCAATATCCGCAAAAACCTCGAATCGCTCGGCATTGATATCGACGACGAGGCAATGCGTAAGGTAACAGGCCGCATCATCGAGTTGGGCGATAAAAAGGAGATGGTAACAACCGAAGATCTGCCTTATATCATCAGTGATGTACTTCATCACGATACAATGGCCGATCAACGCATCCGTATATTAAACTATTCACTATCTTTGGCGCAGGGATTGCGGCCGGTGGCTTCGGTGAAAATCGAAATCAACGGCGAAGCTTACGAGGCTTCGGCTTCGGGCGATGGTCAGTATGATGCTTTTGTACGGGCTTTGCGTAAGATTTATACCGATCTGGGACGGCCTTTCCCGATGCTGACCAATTATTCGGTATCAATTCCGCCGGGCGGACGAACGGATGCTTTTGTGCAAACCGTGATCAGCTGGAACTATGCCGGTGTCGATTTTAAGACACGCGGACTGGATGCCGACCAGACGGAAGCCGCCATCAAAGCCACGCTGAAAATGCTGAATAAGATAGAGAATTAAACCTCCGTTGTAACAAAACGGATAAAAATAAAGTATTATGAAGAAGTTAACAATCGCACTCGTAGCGCATGATAACCGCAAAGTAGATATGGTGGAATGGGCAGTTCATAACTCCGATTTCCTGTCGCATCAGAATCTGGTATGTACCGGAACAACCGGCAGTCTGGTTCGTGATGCTTTCGAAGAGAGAGGAATTCATGCCGATGTCACCTGTATGCATTCCGGTCCGCTGGGCGGTGATGCCGAGATTGCGGCGATGGTTGTTCGTAAAGAGATTGATCTGGCTGTATTTCTGATTGACGATTTAAATCCGCAACCACACGAAGCTGATATCCAGATGTTGCTGCGCCAGTGTCGTGTGCATAATGTGCCCATTGCCTGCAACCGATACAGTGCCGACCTGATGATTACCAGTAAATTATGGGATGACGACTCTTATCAGCCCTCCGAACCCAAATATGTTTATTTTAAAAGAGACTAAATAGAATATATCAAGATGAAATTAAATATTGCATTGCTTCCCGGCGACGGCATCGGACCCGAAATCATCGCGCAGGGAATGAAAGTGGTAAAGGCTGTATGCGAAAAGTATGGCCATGAGTTAAGTTATAAAGAGGCTTTGGTAGGTGCCTGCGCAATTGATGCGACCGGAAATCCTTACCC
>CAMTPG010000077.1 GCA_947074335.1 uncultured Parabacteroides sp. | reverse complement strand
CTGGACTCGGTTGTGAAACACGAACTGGCTTCATCGGCTTACAACAAACGCCGTCAGTCTTGCGAACATGTAGCTGCTGCGATCCGCAAAAATCATCCCGAAGTAGAATTCCTGCGTGATGCCACCATGGATATGCTGAAAGAGGTGAAAGAGGAAGTAAGCGAAGAAGACTATATGCGTGCCGAATATGTAATCGAAGAGGTTCAGCGCGTACTGGATGTTTGCGATGCATTGGAAAAAGACGACTACGAAACCGTAGGTCAGAAAATGTACGAAACACATCACGGCATGAGCAAATTGTACGAAGTAAGCTGCGAAGAGCTCGACTTCCTGAACGATGTGGCTAAAAAATGCGGTGTAACCGGATCGCGTGTAATGGGTGGCGGTTTCGGCGGCTGTACAATCAACCTGGTAAAAGAAGACAAATGCGATGCTTTTGTTGAAGAAGCATTCAAATCATACAAAGAAAAATTCGGTCACGAACCGAAATTATACGAAGTGGTTATCAGCGACGGTGCACGTCAGCTGAAATAAACTTCAGCAACAACTAATTAACATTAAGTACTAATAGTATACATTAAATACCATAAGCTATGACAGCCGCTTTTTATCAAAATGAGGTAAAGTTTTTCGTTTCAGTCGATTGTATCATTTTAGGTTTCAACCAGGATGAACTCAATGTACTGTTATATAAACGCAAGTTCGAACCTTTGCAGGGAAAATGGTCATTAATGGGCGGCTTTATTAAATCAGGAGAAAGTATTGATGAAGCAGCCTCGCGTGTACTGATCGAATGTACCGGCATTGATGATCTGTTTATGGAACAGGTAGGTGCCTACGGTGATGTAACCCGCGATTTAGGTGAACGTGTAATTTCGATCGCCTATTACTCCCTGGTCAATATGAATAATTTCAGCGAAGAGGCTCTGAAGGAACATGATGCCGTTTGGACAAAAATCAGCGAAGTGCCGGATTTGATTTTCGACCACAATAAAATGATCGAAGATACCATGATCCGTCTTCAGCGCAAAGCTGCAACACGTCCGGTCGGATTTAATCTGCTTCCCGAGAAATTCACGTTGCCACAGTTGCAAAAATTGTATGAAGCTATTTATCATACACAACTCGACAAACGCAATTTCCGCAAAAAGCTCAACTCGATGGATATCCTGGAAAAGCTGGATGAGAAAGATAAGAAAAGCTCAAAACGGGGAGCCTTCTATTATCGCTTTAACAAAGCGAAATATGATAATTTCCTGGAACAGGGTTTTTATTTTTCACTCTGATATAATAAACGGAGATTGTATGCATTGCAAACAATCTCCGTTTTATTTTTTGTTCTCGCTCCCACTCTCCGCTTATCGGAAAAAACTGCAATTTTGTCAGTTCTCCTTTTTTCCAGCAAAAATACCACAGCATGAAATTTTAATTGCATAACAGTGAAATTCGAATTCCATCGTTATGAAAAAAAAATAGATAACGATGTGGTTCTTTCTCTGATTAAAACCGGCAATGAATAAGTAACTGTTTTTTCCTGTCAGAATGTCAGAACATCGTAGAGATTAGAATTCTTTTTATCTTCATACCGTTTACCTTTTTTCGATTTGCGCGACCCTCTTTCTCCTGTTTATGTTTTAGAACATAGCATTTTATTTCTTCCATCTTTTGTAAAGTGTTACTTTTACACCAGAGTAAGAAAACAAAGTAAGTTTAACTACAATATACTATTATATAAGATATGATTGAATCATTAAAAGAAAAGGTATTTCAGGCCAATCTGGATTTGGTAAAACACGGATTGGTTCTTTTCACCTGGGGAAATGTCAGTGCAATCGACCGCGAAAAAGGCCTTGTTGTGATTAAACCCTCCGGCGTATCCTACGAACAGATGAAAGCCGAAGATATGGTAGTGCTGGATCTGCAGGGCAACGTGGTGGAAGGCAAACTGAAACCCTCTTCAGATACACCCACTCATCTTGTATTATATCATGCTTTCCCGGAAATCGGCGGCATTGTACATACACACTCAACCTATGCCACATCGTGGGCACAGGCCGGATGCGATATTCCGAATATCGGAACCACGCATGCTGATTATTTCAGCGATGCTATTCCCTGTACACGCAAAATGACCCGCGAAGAAATTCAGGGCAATTACGAAGAAGAGACCGGATTGGTTATTGCCGAACGGTTTAGGGAGCTTAATCCGACACACATTCCTGCGGTTTTGGTAAACAATCACGGTCCGTTCTCCTGGGGAAAAGATGCCGACGAGGCGGTATATAATGCCGTAGTCATGGAACAGGTGGCGAAAATGGCTTTCATTTCGTACAACATTAATCCGCAACTTTCGATGAATCCGGATCTGATTACCAAGCATTTTGAAAGAAAACACGGGCCTAATGCCTATTATGGACAAAAATAAACTAAAAATAAAAACAACAACAAATTAAATCGACAACCATGACAGCATTTAAAGATTTCGAAGTTTGGTTCGTAACAGGAGCACAGCTGCTGTACGGAGGCGACGCAGTAGTAAAAGTAGACGCACATTCTAATGAGATGGTAAAAGGCCTGAACGAATCGGGTAAATTGCCGGTAAAAGTAGTCTATAAAGGCACTGTAAATTCAGCCAAAGAGGTAACAGCCGCTTTTAAAGCTGCTAATAACGATGATAAATGTATCGGGGTAATTACCTGGATGCATACCTTCTCGCCTGCTAAAATGTGGATTCACGGCTTACAGGAACTGAGAAAACCGCTTTTACATTTCCATACACAATTCAATAAAGAAATTCCATGGGCTGAAATCGATATGGATTTCATGAATCTGAACCAGTCGGCTCACGGCGACCGCGAATTCGGTCATATGGTAAGCCGCATGCGCAAAAACCGCAAAGTGATCGTAGGTCACTGGCAGGATGAAAAAGCACAACTTAAAATTGCTTCGTGGATGCGCGTGGCAGCAGGCTGGGCAGACTCGCAGGATATGCTGATTATCCGTTTTGGCGATCAGATGAATAATGTGGCCGTAACAGATGGCGACAAAGTGGAAGCCGAACTGAAATTCGGATACCATGTAGATTACTGTCCGATTGCAGAGCTGGTAGCCGAGCAGGATAAAGTAACCGACGAAGATATTAAAGCACTGGTAGACGAATACCATGCATCATACGATTGCGGAGCCGATATTCTGGATGGCCGCAGCAAAGCTTACAATCAGGTATGGGAAGCTGCACGCGTGGAAATCGCACTGCGTCGTTTCCTGAAAGCCAAAGGAGCGAAAGCATTCACTACAAATTTTGATGACCTGAAAGGCATCGATCAGCTGCCGGGTCTGGCGTGCCAGCGACTGATGGCTGAAGGCTACGGATTCGGAGCCGAAGGCGACTGGAAAACAGCGGCTTTATATCGCACCATGTGGTTTATGGGACAGGGATTGCCCAAAGGCTGCTCATTCCTGGAAGATTATACCCTGCATTTCGATGGCGAAAACAGCTCTATTCTGCAGGCACATATGCTCGAAGTTTGTCCGCTGATCGCTGATAAGAAACCTACACTCGAAGTACATCCGTTGGGCATCGGCGGCAAAAATGATCCGGCCCGTCTGGTATTTACATCAAAAGAGGGAACCGGTGTAGCTGCAACGATTGTAGATATGGGTAACCGTTTCCGCATGATTGTGAATGTGGTAGATTGCATCCAAAGCAAAGAACTGCCGAAATTGCCGGTAGCTTCTGCCCTGTGGATTCCGCAACCGAACCTGGAAATTGGTGCTGCTGCCTGGATTCTGGCCGGTGGTACACACCACACCAGCTTCTCGTACGATTTAACTGTAGAAGATTTGCAGGATTATGCCGATATCGCGGGTATTGAAATGGTGATTATCGATAATGATACTACCATTCAGTCGTTCAAGAGAGAATTACAATACAATGATTTGTATTATATGTTGAACCGCGCATTACAATCGTAAGTATGGCTAACGAAAAATATGTAATTGGACTTGACTACGGTAGCGATTCTTGTCGTGCCGTAGTAGTAAACGCCGCTACCGGCGAGGAGATGGCATCTGCCGTAAAATATTATCCGCGCTGGATGGAAGGCAAATATTGCGATCCGCTGAAAAACCGGTATCGCCAGCATCCGCTCGATTATATCGAAGGATTGGAAACAACCGTGAAAGAAGCTTTGGCTAAATGCCCTGCCGGTACAGCCGAAAAGGTGGTAGGTATTGCTTTCGATACCACGGGAAGTACGCCGGTACTGATCGACGAAAATGGTCTGCCGCTGGCGCTGCGCCCCGAATTTGCCGAAAACCCCAATGCGATGTTCATCCTTTGGAAAGATCATACAGCCATTAAAGAGGCTGCCGAAATCAATGAGCTGGCCAAAAAATGGGATATCGATTATACAGCTTACGAAGGCGGTATCTATTCGTCGGAATGGGTTTGGGCTAAAATTGCCCATGTATTGCGCGAAGATGAAGCCGTAGAAAAAGCTGCCTATTCGTGGATTGAGCATTGCGACTGGCTGCCGGCACTGATTACCGGCAAAACAAAACCGGAAGAGGCTTATCGCGGACGTTGTTCGGCAGGTCATAAAGCTATGTGGCTGGAAGAATGGGGCGGATTGCCTTCTGAAGAGTTTTTGGTTGCTTTAGAGCCAAAACTGGCAGGATTCAGAGAACATCTATTTGAGAAGACACATACAAGCGATACCCAGGTGGGTACTTTGACGCCCGAGTGGGCTAAACGACTGGGCTTATCTGAGGATGTAGCTGTTGCCGTAGGTGCATTCGATTGCCATATGGGTGCCGTGGGTGCCGAAATCACACCCAATACATTTGTGCGTGTTATCGGAACATCAACCTGCGATATCATGGTGTCATCGTACGAAGAGATCGGCGATAAACTGATTCCGGGTATTTGCGGACAGGTAGACGGTTCTGTAATTCCGGGCATGGTGGGTCTCGAAGCCGGTCAGTCGGGATTTGGCGATATTTATGCCTGGTTTAAACGCGTACTGGCCTGGCCAATCGAAAATATTCTGGCCAAGAGCACACTGATCGACGAAGAGACTAAAACAAAACTGATCGATGAAACACTGGATCAGATTATCCCTGCACTTTCAGAAGAGGCTGCAAAAGTTCCGGTTAGCGAAAGTACAATACTGGCGGTAGACTGGATGAACGGTCGCCGTACACCCGATGCCAGCCAGCTGGTAAAAGGAACCATCACCGGATTAAATCTGGCCAGCTCTGCTCCGCTTATTTTCCGTGCGTTGGTGGAAGCAACCGCCTTCGGATCGAAAGCAATTGTAGATCGTTTCCTCGAAAACGGCGTGCGTATCGACAGCGTAATCGGTATCGGCGGAATCTCGCTGAAATCACCTTTTGTGATGCAAACATTAGCCGATGTACTGAATATGCCGATCAAAGTGGCGAAAGCCGAACAGGCCTGTGCCTTCGGATCGTCGATGTTTGCGGCTGTGGCAGCCGGTGTATATCCGAAAATTGAAGATGCACAAAAAGCTATGGGACTGGGATTTGCCAAAGAATATTTGCCAAATGCAGAAAATCATGCGCTTTATCTCGCTCTGTATGAAAAATATCGGAAGTTAGGCAACTTCACGGAAAAGGAATTGTTTCATTGATATGGTGCTCAATATAACGAGATTGCCTATCTTTGCACAAATTTTATAAATTCATTACAATGAACGATATTAAATTAATGAACAAAGCAGCAGACAACATCCGTATTTTGTCTGCATCAATGGTAGAAAAGGCTAATTCTGGACACCCGGGAGGAGCAATGGGCGGAGCCGACTTTGTAAATGTACTGTTTTCAGAGTTTCTGGTATACGATCCAAAGAATCCGAAATGGGAAGGCAGAGACCGTTTCTTCCTTGATCCGGGTCATATGTCACCGATGCTTTATTCAGTACTTGCGCTCACCGGTAAATTCACGATGGATGAGCTGAAACAGTTCCGTCAGTGGGGAAGCGTTACACCGGGACATCCCGAAGTGGATGTGATGCGTGGTATCGAAAACACATCCGGCCCGTTAGGTCAGGGACATACTTATGCAGTAGGTGCAGCCATCGCGGCTAAATTCCTGAAAGCTCGTCTGGGCGATGTGATGAATCAAACAATCTATGCTTATATCTCTGATGGCGGAGTCCAGGAAGAAATTTCGCAGGGTGCCGGTCGTATTGCCGGAACACTGGGTCTGGATAACCTGATCATGTTTTACGATGCAAACAACATTCAGCTGTCTACTACCGTAGAGGAAGTAACTTGCGAAAATGTGGCCATGAAATATGAAGCCTGGGGATGGAAAGTTATTGATATCAACGGAAACGATGTAGCCGAAATTCGCAAAGCATTGCAGGAAGCCAAAGCCGTAACAGGTCAGCCGGTATTAATCATCGGTCACACCATCATGGGTAAAGGCGCTGTAACTGCGGCTAACGAAAGCTACGAAAACAAAGTATCTACTCACGGACAGCCTCTGTCGGCTGCCGGTGCCAGCATGGCAGATACCATCAAGGCACTGGGCGGAAATCCGGAAAATCCTTTCCAGATTTTTGATGAAGTGGTAGAATTATATGCAAACCGTGCCAAAGAGCTCGAAACAATCGTGGCTCAGCAGTATGCAGCAAAAGAGGCCTGGGCGAAAGCCAATCCGGAACTGGCTGTAAAACTGGAGAACTGGTTTGCCGGCAAAATGCCTCAGCTCGACTGGAAATCGATCGAACAGAAACCAAATCAGGCTACACGTGCCGCTTCGGCCAATGTACTGGGTTACCTGGCAACGCATGTTGAAAACATGATCTGTGCTTCGGCCGACTTATCGAACTCGGATAAAACCGACGGTTTCCTGAAAAAGACACATTCGATGGTGAAAGGCGACTTCAGTGGTGCCTTCTTCCAGGCCGGTGTGGCTGAGCTTACAATGGCTTGTGTTTGTATCGGTATGGCTTTGCATGGCGGTGTAATTGTAGCTTGCGGAACATTCTTCGTATTCTCCGATTACATGAAACCTGCCATTCGTATGGCTGCCCTGATGGAGCTGCCGGTTAAATTCATCTGGACACACGATGCATTCCGTGTGGGCGAAGATGGTCCGACACACGAACCAGTTGAACAGGAGGCTCAAATCCGTCTGATGGAAAAACTGAAGAATCACAAAGGACATAACTCGATGTTAGTTCTTCGTCCGGCTGATGTTACCGAAACAACCATTGCCTGGAAAATGGCGATGGAAAATACGCATACACCAACCGCACTGATTCTGTCACGTCAGAACATCAAGGATCTCTCTGCTAAAACCAATCGTTACGACGAAGCCATGCAGGCCGAAAAAGGTGCCTACATTGTGAACACCGACGAAAATCCGGATGTTATTCTGGTAGCTTCGGGTTCTGAAGTGGCAACACTCGAAGAGGGTGCAGCGCTGTTGCGTAACGAAGGCGTTAAAGTACGTATCGTATCGGTTCCTTCAGAAGGTTTGTTCCGTGCACAGGATAAAGCCTATCAGGAATCTGTTCTTCCTGCCGGAGAAGTGGTATTTGGTCTGACAGCAGGCTTGCCTGTAAATCTTGAGGGACTTGTAGGAAGCAAAGGCAAAGTATGGGGATTGGAATCATTCGGATTCTCGGCTCCGTATACTGTTCTGGATGAAAAATTAGGTTTCACCGGTGCCAATGTTTACAAACAGGTAAAAGAATTATTAGGTTAAGAATCATACAATAGCCGGATTTTTACGAATCCGGCTATTGCCTCTAATTGATAAATATGAAAACAATAGGTATTTGTAGCGATCACGCAGGTTTTGAACTGAAAGAATTCATTAAACAACTGCTTGATGCAAAAGGATTGGCATACAAAGATTTTGGTACATTCTCAGCCGAAAGCTGCGATTATCCTGATTTTGCACATGCTCTGGCACATGCCATCGAAGCCGGCGAAGTATATCCCGGTATTGCTGCCTGCGGGTCGGGCAATGGTATAGCCATGGCATTAAATAAGCATCAGGAGATCCGGGCCGCTTTATGCTGGAATGAAGATCTGGCCGCTTTAGCCCGTGCACACAACGACTCGAACGTGTTGGTGATGCCGGGAAGATTTATCACCACAGAGGAAGCCACACGTATTCTGGAAGCATTTTTAACCACATCATTCGAAGGAGGACGACATCAACTAAGAATAAACAAAATCCCCTTGAAGTAATTTAAGGGGATTAATATCATGTAAAAACACTTTTATGACAACACTTGATTTTATTGTAATCGGGCTCTTTGCTTGTGCCCTGATTGGGATTATTGTATGGGTATTTAAACAGAAGCAGAGCAGTTCGGAAGATTTCTTCCTGGCTGGACGCGATGCTACCTGGCTCGCTATCGGTGCTTCTATCTTTGCATCTAATATTGGATCTGAACACCTGATTGGTCTGGCCGGCGCCGGCGCTTCAAGCGGTATGGCAATGGCTCACTGGGAAATTCAGGCCTGGATGGTATTGATTCTGGGCTGGGTTTTCGTACCTTTTTACGAACGCAGTATGGTACTTACCATGCCGGAGTTCCTCGAAAAACGTTACAACAGGGCTTCACGAACCATTCTCTCGCTGATCTCGCTGGTCAGCTATGTATTAACAAAAGTAGCGGTAACGGTTTATGCCGGCGGTCTTGTATTTAAAGAGGTTTTCGGAATTCAGGAATTATGGGGAATCGATTTCTTCTGGATTGCTGCCATCGGCCTTGTTTTACTTACCGCACTCTATACCATTGTAGGTGGTATGAAATCGGTGCTTTATACCTCGGTACTGCAAACACCGATCTTATTAATGGGATCGCTCGTTATTCTGGTTTTAGGACTGAAAGCCGTAGGTGGCTGGGAACAGGTGCTTGAAGCCTGTAGCCTGACACCGGTAAATGATTATGGCGATTCGATGGTAAATCTGATTCGCGACAATCGCGACCCTGAGTATCCCTGGCTGGGTGTTTTGATCGGTTCGTCGATCATCGGTTTCTGGTACTGGTGTACAGACCAGTTCATTGTTCAGCGTGTACTTTCTGGTAAAAACGAAAAAGAAGCTCGTCGCGGTACCATCTTCGGCGGTTATCTGAAACTGATGCCGGTATTTTTATTCCTCGTTCCGGGTATGATTGCCTTTACGATGCAGAAAAACGGTGTCATCATCAACGAAGTTCCTTTCAGCATGAGCTCTGCCGATGCGGCATTCCCTTCGCTGGTTGCACAGTTGCTGCCGGCCGGTTTCAAAGGACTGGTGGTTTGTGGTATTCTGGCTGCGTTGATGAGTTCGCTGGCTTCGCTGTTTAACTCATCGGCTATGTTGTTCACCATCGACTTCTACAAAAAATACAAACCCGAAGCATCCGAAAAGACTTTATTATATGTAGGTCGTATTGCAACGGTAGTAGTAGTAGTATTAGGTATCCTCTGGATTCCGGTAATGAAAAATGTAGG
>CAMTPG010000076.1 GCA_947074335.1 uncultured Parabacteroides sp. | reverse complement strand
ACGATGACTTTAGAAGGACGGGAGGTTTGTATCCTGGCCTTCTAAAGAGTCATCCATATATCAATCTATATTCAAATAGCAGATACCACATCGGCATCCGTTTCACAATGCATGCCGAAGGAAATAGAATAAATAACAATGCAATTTAAATTCCCCCGTTAGGGCGCGGGAATAAAATAATACCATCCGGCAGAATAAATCTGCCGGCAAAGAGAAGAAAAAACGTAATAGAATTTAATACCAAAAATGATGAATTTAAAAAATGCAATGTTGACTGCAGCATTACTCTCATGCGCCGTATGGGGTGCAGATGCGCAGCAGAAACTGAATTCTCCAAACGGAAATCTGGAGATGGTCTTCGATATGAACGAAGCCGGAACGCCTGTTTATACGCTGAATTTCAAACAAAAACCGGTAATTAAACCCAGTAAACTCGGATTAACCGTGAAACCGGGCGAAAATCCTGTATCTACTTCATTAAACAGCGGATTCGAACTGACAAGTACCGAAACCGGCTCTTTCGATGAAATGTGGCAACCGGTTTGGGGCGAAGAGAAAGAGATTCGTAATCATTATAATGAAATGGCGGTTGTGCTTACGCAGCCTGAAACAGAGCGACAGATGCTGGTGCGCTTTCGTTTGTTCAACGACGGACTCGGATTTCGTTATGAATTTCCGCAGCAGCCCAATCTGAATTATTTTGTGATCGAAGAAGAAAATACACAGTTTGCGATGGCGGGTGATCATAAAGCATTCTGGATTCCGGGCGATTTTGATACGCAGGAATATGATTATACAACCTCTAAATTGTCGGAAATTCCAGGTCTGATGGAGACTGCCATTACCTTTAATACCTCACAAACTCCGATTCGTCCGGTTAGTGTACAGACGGCTCTGATGATGAAATCGGACGACGGCCTGTATATCAATTTGCACGAAGCAGCATTGGTAGACTATTCGTGTATGCACCTGATCCTGAATCCGGAAAATCTGGTATTCGAATCATGCCTTACTCCGGATGCACAGGGTAATAAAGGTCATATGCAGACCGATTGTACCTCACCCTGGCGTACTGTTATCGTAAGTGATGATGCCCGCGATATCCTGGCTTCACGCATTACGCTGAATCTGAATGAGCCTTGTGCTTACGAAGATGTATCATGGATTACCCCCGTTAAATATGTGGGTGTATGGTGGGATATGATCACCGGTAAAGGTTCATGGGCTTATACTAATGATCTTAACAGTGTAAAATTGGGTGTAACAGATTATACCAAAACAAAACCCAACGGTACCCATTCGGCCAATACAGCGAATGTAAAACGGTATATCGATTTTGCTGCCGATCACGGATTTGACGCTGTACTGGTAGAAGGCTGGAATGAAGGCTGGGAAGACTGGTTTGCCATGAGTAAAGATTATGTGTTTGACTTTGTAACTCCCTATCCTGATTTCAATGTAGCCGAAGTACGTGATTATGCCGCATCGAAAGGGATAAAAATGATGATGCATCATGAAACATCGGCTTCGGTAAGAAATTACGAACGCCACATGGATAAAGCCTATCAGTTTATGAAAGATAACGGATATAACAGCGTAAAAAGCGGTTATGTGGGAAATATTATTCCAAGAGGTGAACATCACTATGGTCAATTCATGAATAATCATTATCTTTATGCCGTTAAGAAAGCAGCAGAATATGGTGTGATGGTGAATGCACACGAGGCTGTTCGTCCGACAGGTTTATGTCGTACGTATCCGAATCTGATAGGAAATGAATCTGCCCGCGGTACCGAATACGAATCGTTTGGCGGTAACAACACCGATCATACCACGATTTTGCCCTTTACACGTTTGATTGGCGGGCCTATGGATTATACGCCCGGCATCTTCGAAACCCGTTGTAACCAAATGAACCCGGAAAACAATTCGCAGGTACGCTCTACTTTAGCCCGCCAGCTGGCACTGTATGTTACCATGTACAGTCCGCTCCAGATGGCAGCCGATATCCCTGAAAATTATGAACGGTTTATGGATGCATTCCAATTTATTAAAGATGTAGCTTTGGATTGGGACGAAACTCATTATCTGGAAGCAGAACCGGGTGATTATCTGACTATTGCCCGTCGTGAGAAAGGTACCAACAACTGGTTTGTAGGATGTACTGCTGACGAAAACGGACATCAGTCTGTTGTTGCATTCGATTTCCTGGAACCTGGAAAGAGCTATGTAGCTACAATCTATAAAGATGCACCGGATGCAAACTGGGAAACCAATCCGCAGGCCTATCAGATCGAAAAAGGCGTGTTGACAAACAAAAGCAAACTTAACCTGAAAGCTGCAAGCGGCGGCGGATATGCCATCAGTATCAAAGAGGCACCGGATAAGTTGGCCTTAAACGGATTAAAAAAATTATAAATCTGATTGATAATAAGTGAATTAATTGCTGTCAATTAACTTTAAATTTATGAACATGAAAAGTAACGTGATGAGTAAGATCCTATTAATTTGCATTTTAGGATTATGCTTGCCTTTGAACGCATTTGCACAACAAATGGTGGTGAAGGGGCTTGTAAAAGATGACACCGGCGAACCCGTGATCGGGGCGAATGTGGTGATCAAAGGAACTACTAATGGAACGATTACCGACTATGACGGACTGTTTCAGCTGCAGGCTGAACCGGAGGATATCATTGTGGTTTCTTACATTGGATATCAACAACAGGAACTGCCTGTGGCACCTTCGATGACAATTACATTGAAGGACGACTCGCAACTGTTGCAGGATGTTGTGATTATCGGTTATGGTTCGGTAAAGAAAAATGATATGACCGGATCGGTAACTGCCATCAAACCGGACAAGATGAATAAGGGTCTGGTTACCAATGCGCAGGACATGATTACCGGTAAGATTGCCGGTGTGAGTGTTATCTCCGACGGTGGTGCACCGGGTGGTGGTGCTTCTATCCGTATCCGCGGTGGATCATCGCTGAATGCATCCAATGATCCGTTGATTGTAATCGACGGTCTGGCGATGGATAACGACGGTGTAAAAGGTTTGTCAAATCCTTTGTCGATGGTGAATCCGAACGATATCGAAAGTTTTACGGTATTGAAGGATGCTTCGGCTACAGCGATCTATGGTTCGAGAGCTTCGAATGGTGTAATCATCATTACAACTAAAAAAGGACAGTCAGGTGCTAAACCTACGGTTACATATGATGGTAACGTATCGTTCAGTACAAAACGTAATAAACTGAAAGTGATGGATGGCGATCAGTATCGCGATTATATCACTGAAATCTGGGGCGAAGGAACAGATGCTTATGCAACACTGGGAACAGCCAATACAGACTGGCAGGAAGAGATCTACCGCGTAGGTGTGGGTACTGATCATAACCTGACGGTTTCGGGTGGTCTGAAAAATATGCCTTATCGTATCGGTGTGGGTTTCACGGATCAGAATGGTATCCTGAAAACTTCAAACTTCGAACGTTATACAGCTTCTATTAATATCGCTCCGAGCTTATTCGATGATCATCTGAAGATCAACGGTAACCTGAAAGGGATGATTGCCAAAAACAGATATGCAGATACAGGGGCTATCGGTGCTGCTTCTTCTTTTGATCCGACTCAGTCGGTGTATGCTTCGGGTGATACCTACCAGAATTATTTCGGAGGTTTCTTCCAGTGGACAACTGCCGGCGATGCCGCTAAAGCATTGAACGATCCGAGCTGGCTGGTTACTTCGAATACACAGACTACGGCTAACCCGGTTTCTATGCTGGAACTGAAAAATGATCATGCTAAATCAAAATCATTGATCGGTAACCTTGAACTGGATTATAAATTCCATTGTCTGCCCGAACTGCGTCTGCATGTAAACGGAGGTATGGATATATCAACCGGTCGTCAGGATACAGATGTTTCTCCCTATTCGGCTTCAAATAACTACTACGGCAGTTACGGATGGGATAAAGTAGATAAATACAACTTATCATTCAATGGTTTCGGCCAGTATACCAAAGAGTTTAAAAAGGTGAACTTTGACGTGATGGCCGGTTACGAGTGGCAGCATTTCCACCGTAAAGGAAGCTCTGCTTTCAACGGATTCTATCAGTCTACACATAATGAATTCCCCGGACAGGTATATAATCCGACCAGCACAAGCTGGGCAACAGAAAATTATCTGGTCTCTTTCTTCGGTCGTACAAACCTGGTTTTTATAGATCGCTATTTACTGACTGCCACAGTACGTCTGGATGGTTCTTCACGTTTCGACAAAGATAATCGCTGGGGTACATTCCCTGCTTTTGCCTTTGCGTGGAAGATCAACGAAGAGGGATTCATGAAAGATTATACTACCGTATCTGATTTGAAACTGCGTCTGGGTTATGGTATCACCGGTCAGCAGAATATCGGTTCCGATTATGCTTATCTGTTGTCGTATGTGGCGAATAAGGATTATGCTTATTATCCGATTGGTCTGGTGGATGGTGTAACTTTCCGTCCGAGTGCTTATAACCCTTCGTTGAAATGGGAAAAAACAACTACGTATAATGTGGGTGCTGATCTGGGATTGTTCGACAGTCGCCTGACCATGAACCTCGATTATTACTACCGTAAAACAGATGATTTGTTGAACAGTGTTTACGTAGCTTCGGGTACAAACTTCAAAAATAAAGTGCTCTCGAATGTGGGATCATTGAAAAACAGCGGTCTTGAGTTTATGATTAACGGTCGTATCATCGAAGGTAAAGACTGGCGTTGGGAAGTAGGTTATAACATCACCTACAACCACAATGAAATTACAAAACTGACCAGTGGAGACGGCGATGATTATTATGTGGCTACAGGAGGTATCTCGGTAGGTACAGGTAATACAATCCAGGCTCACGCCGTAGGACATGCCGCTTCTTCTTTCTATGTGTATCAGCAGGTATATGATGATAATGGCAAACCGCTCGAAAATACGTTTGTAGACCGTAACGGCGATGGTATCATCAATGATAAAGACCGTTATTTCTATAAAAAACCGGCTGCGGATGTATTGATGGGTCTGACTTCTAAACTGGTATACAAAAACTGGGATTTGAACTTCTCTTTACGTGCCAGTCTGAATAACTATGTATATAATGATGTGGAAGCCGGTCGTTCAAACTGTATTCCTACTTCAGTCTATTCGTTCGGCGCACTGAACAACCGTCCGGTGATGGTACTGGATAACAATTTCCAGGGACTGGGTAATTATTATATGTCTGATTATTTTGTACAGAACGGTTCGTTCCTGAAACTGGATAATGTTTCGGTAGGTTACAGCTTCCGTAATTTGTTCGGTAGTGTAAGCGGACGCGTATTCGGAACTGTACAAAATGTATTTACCATTACAAAATATAAAGGATTGGATCCTGAAATCAACGGAGGTATCGATAATAACATTTATCCGCGTCCGCTGGTCTCTCTGATCGGAGTAAATCTTATGTTCTAATTATTTAAAAAGAAAGAAACTATGAATTTCAAGAATATAAAATCAATTTTACCTGCTGCCTCACTGATGATGGCGTTAAGCTTCAGCAGCTGTATCGGTGATTTGGATGTAAAACCGATTGACCCGAATATCACAACCGGTTTTTATCAGGATGAGGTATTTAATAAAATCTATGGTACACTGGGCCTGACCGGTCAGAGCGGCCCCGACGGTGATGGTGATATCGAAGATATCGACGAAGGTACATCTTCCTTCTATCGTGTAATCTGGTATGCCAATCAGCTGACTACCGACGAAACCATTATCAACGGTTGGGATGATCCGGGCTTACCCTCTTTACTGGATTGTACCTGGGGTGCCTCGAATGAGTTGATTACCGGACTTTACTATCGTCTGAATTTTAATGTGACGTTGTGTAACTGGTTCCTGCAACAAACTGCCGATGGAACAGATACAAAAACAATTCAGCAACGGGCTGAAGTTCGCTTCCTGCGCGCACTGAATTATTATTATCTGATGGATCTTTATGCCAATGTTCCCTTTACCGAAGAGGTAAAAGGCGGTAATTATTACCCCGAGCAGATTAATCGTCAGGATTTATTCCAATATCTGGAAAAAGAGCTGATCGGAAACGGAACCGAAGCCGGTTGTGTGGAAGATCTGGCAGCTCCCCGTTCCAATACTTATGGTCGTGTAGATAAAGCAGCTGCCTGGTTACTGGCTGCCCGTATGTATCTGAATGCCGAAGTATATACCGGTACTGCACGCTGGTCAGAGGCTAAGAAATATGCCGAAGATGTAATTAACTCGGGTTATTCTTTGTCTACTGTATCTAAAGGCGGACATACACCTTATCAGATGTTGTTTATGGCAGATAATGATGTGAACGGTTCACAGAGTGAAGTGATCCTGCCGATTCTGCAGAGCGGAGCCATGACTCAGAGCTGGGGTGGATCCTTGTTCCTGATTGCCAGTACACACAAAGATGATATGAACTATTACGGATGTACCGAACAATGGAAAGGTCCGCACTGCCGTGAGAAAATCGTTGAAAAATTCTTCCCCGCAGGCGATGCTCCCGAAGTAGATGAAATCGGAATGATTGCTGCTGCAGGCGATGATCGTGCGATTATGTTCGGTAAAGACCGTAAACTCTCTACCGGTAACAATAAAGATTTCACGGATGGTTACTCTTGTGCCAAGTTCACGAATGTACGTGCCGACGGATTGAGTGCCAGCGATTCTAAATTCCCGGATATGGATATTCCGTTTATGCGTCTGGCCGAAGCTTATCTGATTCTGGCCGAAGCGGATATGCGTATGAATGGCGGCGTATCTACACAGACTGCAGCCGCAGCGGTGAATACATTACGTGCCCGTGCCAATAATCCGAAACAGCTTTCTTCTTATTCATTGACCGATATCCGGGATGAGTGGGCTCGTGAGTTCTGGTTTGAAGGCCGTCGACGTATGGATCTGATCCGTTTCAATTCATATGCAGGGGATACTAATTATACCTGGGACTGGAAAGGCGGTATCAAAGAAGGTGGTTCTCTGCCGGCTTATCGTGAGCTTCTTCCGATACCGACAAACGACCTGAACGCGAACCCGAATCTGGTTCAGAACCCTGGTTATTAATTGTATGGAGAGAGTTTATAAAACGACTATTATTGATAAAAATTCATGATTATGAAACGACTAAATATAATTTCAGCGCTGTTGGCAGGCTTGTTCTGCCTGACAGCCTGTAATGACGACCGGGATTCGAATCCGGTAATCCAGCAGCCGGATACTTTTGTACTGAATATGCCGGCTTATTCATCGAATGTGTATGATCTGGAAAATACAGGTTCAATCGAATTTACCTGTAAACAGCCCGATTACGGATATACGGCTCCCGTAAATTACGAAATGCAGATTGCATTGGATGATCAGTTTACGGAAGATAACTACATTAAACTGGATCCGGTAACAACAGCGAAGTTCTCGATCTCGGGTCTGGCTATCGATAAAGCTTTTATGCGTCTGATCGGTTGCGATGCGGAAGAATCTTTTGATAAAGTGGTAGGCAGCGATCCTCATTCGATTGTGATCCGTCTGCGTGCTTATGTAGGTGATAATATGTACGAATGTTACTCAAATCATATTACCCTGCAGGTATTACCCTATTTTGTACTGGTTAAAGATGCTACTCCTGCCGTATGGTTCTTTGTAGGACCGGGTGCTGCCGGCTGTGCATGGGATAATAAAGCCAACTACGAAGATGTGGGCGAAGGTCTGATTCCGATGGCACTCCAGAGCGGATATACTTATGATGCCGAAACAGGCGACGGTGAATTTGTTTATACCGGTCCGTTCTATGCAGACGGTTTTAAATTAATCCAGACTCCCGGACAATGGTCTCCGATGTGGGGTAGTACCGATGGCGGTCTTACCGACGGTGCCGGACAGTATCGTCCGTTAGGATCTAATGATGACCCGGCTACTTTTGCATCTGATGTCGACGGCTGGTTACAGGTAATCATGTTTACATCCAACAAAGGACAATCAGCTACGTTTAAATTTGCCAAAATTGATCAGCCCTCGAATAAGGTTTATGATCACATGCAACTGACAGGCTCGTTCGAAGCCGGTGGCGGTTGGGGATCTGATCCGTTGTATATGACTGTCAATGCAGGTAACCCGCATATCTGGTGGGCTGATTATACCTTCGATTCGGATGCTGAAGCTAAATTCAGAAATGGAGACGACTGGTTTGGAGGCGACTTCCCGATTTCGCTGACAGGTTCATCTAATATCCAGATACCGGCCGGCAAATACAGAATCGTGTTTAATGACTTGGATGGTTGTATCTATTTCTTTACTAAAGATTAAACCGTAGTTTATTTACTTTTAAGAAAAAAACATATGAAAAGATTATCATTATTATATGTATTCTCTCTGATCGCAATGCTGACAGCCTGCACCGAAGATTATAATGTCGATGTGGCGGCTCCCCAGGGATGGGATCAGGAAGAGACTCCCGATATTATTTTTCAGTCTGCACCTTCCGCTGCTATTAATTTAGCAGCGGTGAGCGCTGAGACAGTTCAGGTTTGTAATTTCGATGTGCCTGTAAATTCGGAAAATGCCTCTGCCATTGATTATAAGATTGTACTTACTGCTGGCGACGGTGCTGTAAAATATACCTACGATCTCACCGATCAGGGATTTATGCAGGTTGATGATTTGCAGAAAACGATTGAACAATTGTATAGCAAACGCCCCGAACAACGCGATCTGACGGCTTTAGTACGCGCTTATATCTCGTTAGGCGACGAATCAATCCTGGCTCAGTCTAATGCCTTTACCCTGCAGGTTACTCCGGTTGCCCCGCTTATCGAAACAGGCTATTACCTGATTGGCGATTTTTGCGGATGGAACAGTGATACCATGCCGGCATTCGAACACAGTGGTAAAGATGTGTACGAAGATCCATACTTCTCATTAACTCTGACACTGGAAAATACAAACCAGTACTGGAAAATCATTCCACAGAGTAATGTGGATGGCGGTGATGTATGGGCCGATGGTGTGTTAGGTGTTGTGGTGGATGGTTCTACGGCTCCCACAGGCAGCCTGACAAACGAAAATCCGCAGGCCGGTAAGATTGAAACTCCGGGTACTTACAAAATCACATTAAATATGATGGATTATACCTACGAAATCAAAGAGGTGGTTCCGTTGTATTATATGGTAGGTGCTATCCAGGGATGGAGTGATTCGAATATGGACTTTATGTTATACCCTCAAAGCACATCGGTATTCTCTTATACCGGTTATTTTGACGGCGGACGTAACTTTAAATTCTGGATGCAGCTTGATTTTGGTAACTGGGCAAATGCACTGGGTGGTTTAATGGACGGACAGACAGATCTGAGTGGTGCGCTGGTTGCCGATGGTGGTGCTATCTGTACACCGGATGAAGGATTGTATACCGTAACAATCAATGTGGGTAATATGACTTACGAACAAACAGCTGTTAC
>CAMTPG010000075.1 GCA_947074335.1 uncultured Parabacteroides sp. | reverse complement strand
ATTCCAGATCTTTTTATTACTAATTTCGAATAATAAAATGCCATCGTGATATTCGCGCATCAAATGGTTATATTCCGGATATTTAACAGAAAGATTGGCTCTTTCGGCCTGTATCAGCAGTTCGCGAACATACAACTTAAAGACATCCTCCATAAAATCACCGCTATACGATTTGGTTGAATAGGGATGTCGCTGCATATAGCTCATAAAATCCCGCTGGGTATAATCGGTATCATTGACATGAAAAAGCAGGGTCTGCATCTGTGGCATATCGGTATAAAATGCCGGATTGGCGGGATAATATACATCACACAGATTTTGCAGTTCCCGGTAGGCTTCCGGATAAAAGCGAAAACCATATTCTTGTTTCATTCGGTCGTCGAAGGTCTGATTATACTCAAAATTTCGTTCGCCCTGTGCCATAATTCGTGCCCACTTACTTTTCTTCTCTTCAAAATCCGGTATTCCGCGTTTATCCAGTAACTTGATAATATGATAACCGAAAGGCGATTTTACCGGTTCACTGATATCGCCCGGATTTTGCAACGCAAAAGCGGCTGTTTCAAAACTCTCCACCATTTCGCCGGCTCCGAATTCGGGCAAAACGCCTCCGCGTCCGGCAGTCGCAGCATCCGATGAATAAGTCTGCGCTAAAATACTAAAATCTCCCTGATTTACTGCCTGTTTATAGACTTCGTTAGCTTTATTTAAGGCTGTTTGGTCTGCATCCGGAATTGAATCGGATGCTACAGGTATTAAAATATGCGCCGCGGTACGCATACCCGGATTGGGTTTGCGGTTATGTAGTTTGATGAGATGAAATCCGAGTGTGGTTCTTACCGGAGCAGAAACAGTGCCTACAGGCATATCGTAAGCCGCATATTCAAAGGCTTTCACGGTTTGCATGGGCAACAGACAATGTACATATTCGTAACGGATCAGATCGGGATTTGCCGTGGCGAGTGCCTGGCCAACCGCTTCGAAGGATTCGCCGTTATTGATGCGACGATAAGCTTCATCTGCCAAAGCATAAGCGGCTACCGTATCCTGAGTAACAGAGGGTTTGGGCATTTTGAACAGGATATGGCTCAGTTCCAACATCTCCGAATAGCGGTTATACACATCCTGCACGGCTGCATTTTCGCCGGCTTTATCCGAAAGAAATGAGGAAGTAAGTTGTGCACGGTAAGTATCGAGTTCGTTACGGAAAGACTGTGAACGAGCCAGTCCGGAAGCTTCGGCATCCGCTACTTTCAGCTTAAAGTTCTTGAACAACTCAATATATTGGTTCACAGAGTTAGAATCGGACAGTTCGACTTCATCATTTTTCTGTGCCATAAACAGAAATTCGGCCATCGAAACGGGTTTACCGGCAATAACCATAACTACCGAATCGGGTAATTGTTGAGCCTGCAAACCTGTGCAGGTAAATAGAAACGAAACCAGGAGTAGTTTTTGTAACAGACCTCTTTTAATCATAATTCAATATTGACAAAAATAACATCTATTTAACGGAAAATAATGCTAAAAATTATATTCCCGCATAAAATAATACAGATCACGGACAAAACAAATTCAGGAAATGATTCCGGATAGCCGAAGCATAACAGAATAATAAAAAAAGAAAAGACTGAAAAATAAGTATATCATTTTATTTTTCAGTCTTTTCTTTTTTATCTTCCGGAATAGGAGGACCTTTAGTTGGCCATCTCGGATAAGAATTTTATACGAACCAGACGAATTTCCTCTTCGGTATAATCACTGCCCAGCTCTTCGATAGCCTCTTCCAGATCATCGGTCTCCGAATCTTTAAAATATTCGTAGATATCTTCCATATGATCTTCATCCATCACATCATTCAGGAAATAATCAATATTGATGCGTGTACCTGAATAAACAATGGCTTCGATTTCGTCGAGCAGCTCATTAAATTCGAGACCATTGGTCATGGCAATCTCATCGAGTGCCACTTTGCGGTCGATTCGCTGTATAATCGATACCTTCAGTTTCGATTTGTTGGCTACGGTACGTACACGAAGATCTTCGGGACGTTCAATCTCGTTCTCCTCCACGTGTCGTTTAATCAGCTCCACAAACTCCTTGCCGTATCGTTTGGCCTTGCCGGCACCTACACCGGGAATATTCTGCAATTCGTCGATAGTTATCGGATAGGTAGTTGCCATGGCTTCGAGCGACGGATCCTGAAAGATTACAAAAGGAGGAACTTCCAGTTTCTTGGAGAGTTTTTTACGTAAATCTTTCATCATCGAGAATAACACCGGATCAACGGCACAGCTGCCTCCGCCGCGTACAGGCGTTTCTTCCTCTTCTTCATCAAACTCATTATCTTTAGTGATTTTGAAAGATACCGGTTTCTTGATAAACTCTCTTCCTTTTTCCGAGATTTTCAACAAGCCGTAATTTTCAATATCTTTTGTCAGATAACCGGCAATCAAAGCCTGTCGGATCACCGCATTCCAGGTTTTTTCATCCTCATCCGATCCTGAACCGAAAATTTCGAGTTCATTGTGTTTGTACGACTGGATCTCGGAGGTTTCATGACCTGTGAGCATGTTTACGATATATTCGGCTTTAAATTTCTCTTTTAGCGTACTTATTACTTCGAGTACGGCGCTTAATAATTCTTTCGCTTCCACTTGCTTCTTGGGGTTCAAACAATTATCACAATTACCACAATTTTCTTCCAGGTACTCTTCGCCGAAATAATGCAAAAGCACTTTTCTGCGACAAACGGAAGTTTCGGCATAGGCAGCTGTTTCCAGCAATAACTGTTTACCTATTTCCTGTTCTGCAACCGGTTTACCCTGCATAAACTTTTCCAGTTTCTGCAGATCTTTATAGGCATAAAAAGTCAGACACTGTCCTTCACCTCCGTCGCGGCCTGCACGGCCGGTTTCCTGGTAATACCCTTCGAGACTTTTCGGAATATCGTAATGAATTACATAGCGTACATCCGGTTTATCAATGCCCATACCAAAAGCAATGGTGGCCACGATAACATCGGCTTTTTCCATCAGAAAGGCATCCTGATTGCCCGAACGTTGCTGCGAATCCATACCGGCATGATAAGCCAGCGCTTTAATACCGTTTGCTTTCAGTATATCGGCAAACTCTTCCACCTTTTTACGGCTCAGACAATACACGATACCCGATTTTCCCTCCTGGGATTTAATGTATTTAATTATATCACGGTCTACGTTCGTCGTTTTAGGACGAATATCATAATAGAGATTTGAACGGTTAAAAGAAGATTTAAATACCGTGGCATCAATCATACCCAGATTTTTCTGAATATCATGCTGCACTTTCGGCGTTGCTGTTGCAGTAAGCGCTATCAGCGGGCGTTTGCCGATTTCGTTGATAATCGGACGTATCCGGCGGTATTCGGGACGAAAATCGTGTCCCCATTCCGAAATACAATGCGCTTCGTCTACAGCATAAAAAGAGATATTGATGTGACGTAAAAACTCTACATTCTCCTCTTTGGTTAATGATTCGGGGGCTACATACAGCAGCTTGGTTTTTCCCGAACGGATATCCTCTTTGACCTGATCGATTGCCGACTTATTCAAAGAAGAGTTGATGAAATGAGCAATACCGTCTTCTTCACTGAAATTGCGCATGGCATCCACCTGGTTTTTCATCAGAGCTATCAAAGGCGAAATTACAATGGCTGTTCCTTCCATCATCAATGAGGGAAGTTGATAGCACAGTGATTTTCCGCCACCGGTAGGCATCAATACAAAGGTATCGTTACCGGTTAAAACATTTTCAATAATAGCTTTCTGATTACCTTTAAAGGCATCAAATCCAAAATGGTTCTTAAGCTCTTCAGTTAACTTATCTTTTTTAGCCATACACTATAATTATTATTCGCTTTATGAGGCTGCCTGTAACCGATTCACATCCGATTTTTCGAATTTCTCGGTGGCATAGTCTAAAGTAATATGCAATTCGGTTTCGTCGGCCGAAGGCATGCTGAACATTGCATCCATCATAATGGCTTCTACAATCGAGCGCAACCCGCGGGCTCCCAGTTTAAATTCTAATGCCTTATCCACGATATACTCATACACGGATTCATCAAATGTAAGCTTTATGCCGTCCATTTCAAACAATTTTACGTATTGTTTTATGATCGAATTTTTAGGCTCGGTCAAAATATTACGTAATGTAGTACGATCCAGCGGATTGAGATAAGTAAGAATAGGCAGACGTCCGATAATCTCCGGAATCAGTCCGAACGATTTCAAATCGGTGGGTGTAATATATTTCAACAGGTTATTCCGGTCGATCTGTGATGTATTATCGCTGGCAGTATATCCCACAACACGTGTATTAAGACGCTGGGCTATTTTCTTTTCGATGCCGTCGAAGGCTCCGCCGCAGACAAACAGAATATTTTTGGTATCCACTGCAATCATTTTTTGTTCGGGATGTTTACGCCCGCCCTGAGGTGGAACATTTACAATCGAACCTTCAAGCAGTTTCAATAAACCCTGTTGAACACCCTCGCCGCTCACATCGCGTGTGATGGAGGGATTATCGCTTTTTCGTGCAATCTTGTCAATTTCGTCGATAAACACAATGCCGCGCTGGGCCGACTCCACATCATAATCGGCAGCCTGCAGCAGACGGGTCAGGATACTTTCAATATCTTCGCCCACATAGCCGGCTTCGGTTAAAACCGTTGCATCCACAATGGCAAAGGGTACATGCAGTAATTTTGCAATGGTACGTGCCAGTAAAGTTTTTCCGGTTCCGGTAGCTCCTACCATGATAATGTTGGATTTTTCAATTTCCACATCATCGGTAGTTATCTTCTGAATCAGACGTTTATAATGATTATAAACGGCAACCGACAGATAACGTTTGGCATCATCCTGACCGATTACATATTGATCTAAAAAGGTTTTAATATCTTCGGGCTTGGGCAGCTCTTCCTGCTCGAGCGAGAAAGAGCTCTTTTTACCCGGAATCTGCTCCTTTACGATTTCGTAGGCCTGCTGGGCACAATCATCGCAAATAGCACCTGAGATACCATTGATTAATAAATTAACATCACGGCTGCTACGACCGCAAAATGTACAACTTTCGCCTGATTTGGCCATTCTGTATTTGGTTTTAATTATTTGTTACGAACAAGCACTTTATCAATCATTCCGTAAGCCAGTGCCTCCTGCGCAGTCATCCAGTAATCACGGTCACTGTCGCGTTCTACTTCATCGAAAGGCTTGCCCGAATGGTCGGAAATGATCGTATATAATTCTTTCTTGATTTTCAGGATTTCGCGGGCAGTAATTTCGATATCCGAAGCCTGACCCTGCACACCACCCAGCGGCTGATGAATCATCACACGCGAATGGGGTAATGCCATACGTTTGCCTTTGGTTCCCGATACCAGCAATACAGCAGCAAACGAAGCAGCCATACCGGTACAAATAGTAGATACATCACAGCTGATAAACTGCATGGTATCGTAAATACCATAACCTGCATATACCGAACCGCCGGGCGAATTGATATAAATAGAGATATCCTTACCGGGATCGCTCGAATCAAGATATAACAATTGGGCCTGAATTACATTGGCAGAATATTCATCCACCTGCGTACCCAAAAAGATGATGCGATCCATCATCAGTCGCGAAAAAACATCCATCTGTGCAACATTCAGCTGACGCTCTTCGATAATTGTTGGCGAAATATAACTGCTGGTGATGTTCATATAACTGTCCAGCGCATTGCCATTCATACGTAAATGCTTGGTTGCATACTTTCTAAAATCTTCCATATACCTTAAGTCTAATAGATTACCCGGAAATAAAAAAAGGTTCCCTCTCCTTATTTATCGGAAAAACAAAGTTATAAATAAATTTCTGAAAGAAACAATTTATTTGTTCTCCGGTAAGATATTTTTTAGAGAGAAAACCCTTTTTAAAAAAAGGCAACCCTGAGCGGGCTGCCTTTTCATGTATTATTCTTCGAACAGTTTACCGAATTCGTCAGGTGTAACCTCTTTTGTTTCAAGAGTAACCTGCTCTTTCAACCAGCCTGCCAGTTTTTCTTCAACGGCACGCTCGATGATATTCTGCAATGTCTGTTTGTTTTTCAGCATGTCTTTTGCGTAGTTAGCCAATACATCTTCAGGTACCGACAACATACCATACTGTGCAAATTGTGCTTTAGCCACACGTTTTGCAAAAGTTTCGATGTCTGCATCTTCTACCTTCAGGTTATTCTGTTTAACCAGCGCTTCTTTGATCAGGTGATAAGTCAGATCTTTTACGATAGTAGGATAATCGGCATCGATCTGTTCTGCAGTATTCTTTTCGTTAGCAGCAAGCAACCAGCGTTTCAGCAGGTCGTCGGCAAAATGCAATTCGCCGGCTTTAGCTACCAGGATATCGCGGATATCTGTCAGGAATTTAAAATCGCTCTGCGGAGTGAACTGTTCTGCCAGTGCTTCACGGATTTTGTTTTTAAATTCTTCTTCGCTGGTTACCACGCCTTCGCCAAATACTTTGTCGAACAGTTCCTGATTAAGTTCAGCTTTTTCGTGACGTGTAATTTCTTTGATTTCGAAACTAAAATCGCCGGTTACTTCAGCCACCTGCTCTTTTTCGATTTTCAGGAATGAAGCAATTTCGGCTTCAGCACCTTCGAATGCTTTATTGGGGTTGAATACAATAGCCGTATTAGCTGTTGCACCGATAAATTTAGCTTTTTCTGCTTCGTCTTTGATATACATAGGCATCAAAACAGCTTCTTCTACCACAATACCACCCTCTTTCGGTGTTCCGTTTTCGAGTTCGGCGATAGTTCCTTTAACCAGATCTTTTTCCTCAACAGTTTCGGCGGGTACGTAAGTACCGAAGTTCGACTGATAAGCTTCAACCTGCTGGTTGATCATCTCTTCGTCGATAGCTACCTGATAGTAAGGAACTTTGTCATCTTTCGACAATTCGATTTTGATTTCGGGAGCCAAAGCTACATCGAAACAAAATTCGAATTCTTCCATGGTGTCGAAATTGATCTCTTTCTGTTCAGTTTCGTTTGGCAGCGGTTCGCCCAGGATATTCAGATTGTTTTCACGAATATAATTGTAAAGCGCTTCGGAAACCAGTTTATTGATCTCTTCTGCCAATACATGTTTGCCATACATTTTTTTTACCATGCCCATGGGAACCATACCTTTACGGAATCCCGGAACATTAGCTTTCTGACGGAAGTTACGCAGGCTTTTTTCTACTGCAGCTGCATAATCATCTTTCGCGATGTCTATTTTAATGATGCCTCTTGTAGCATCAACGTTGTTAAGCGAAACGTTCATTCTGAATGATTTATTTAATTAATTAGTCAACTCAATTTTAGCTTGCAAAATTAGACTTATTCTTTTAATAACGCAAATTGTTTACTTAAATAGTTCTAAAGGGCGGAAATTAAATGTGATATTTTTGACTTAAAGTATTGTATATCTAAAATATTTGCATTCCTTTGCATCATGAAAGGACATTTACCTCACGAATGTATCTTAACTTTGGTTTGTAATTCTTCATTTACTAAATAAATTGTCGAATATCTTTCACTGTTATGTAATTCCCCGGGTACTACTTTCAAAAGAAGTACAATTTTTATTTTTCAAAATTTTCAATTTTTATGAACATTTACATTGGCAACCTGAATTATCGCGTTCGGGAAGATGATTTGAGACAAGTAATGGAAGAGTACGGAGCTGTAGACTCTGTAAAAATTATCAAAGATCGTGAAACTGGTCGTTCAAAAGGTTTTGCTTTCGTTGAAATGCCTGACAATGCAGCAGGTCAGAAAGCAATTGATGAACTGAATGAAGCTGAATTCGAAGGACGTCAGATGGTAGTTAAAGAGGCTCGTCCGAAATAATTATCCTCTACGGAACTAAAATATTAAACTTCTGTCTATCTTTAGGCAGAAGTTTTTTTATGTCTTTTTCTTTACCTTATTATATAGTATGTTGCAAAAAGAGAACTATACGAATAAATCACCGCGCTTCCAGTTGTTTATGTTGCTGGTTTTTATGCTGGCCGGAATTATTTTGCTGTTTATCCTCTCGAAGATTATTTACGCAGTGGCGGCACTTGGAGGGATTACGCTTCAGCAGGCGATGCGCAATCCGGATATTTTGTGTATCAATCAGTTTTTTGCAGCAGTCTGTATGTTTTTACTTCCTGCACTGGGTGTGGCATTTGTATGCAGTACAAATTTCAAAAGTTATCTTTCGCTACGAAAATGCCCTTCGCTTAAAATATTGTTTTTTGTGTTGCTGAGTATGATTTTGTTATCGCCGGCACTGAATTTACTGACACTGCTGAATCAATCAGTGGTATTTCCCGATTTTATGGCACCGGTAGAAAACTGGATGAAGGCGCGCGAAGATTCGGCCAGGGAGCTGACCGATTTGCTGATCGACCGGCAGGGATTCTGGAGCCTGATAACCAACTTGTTGGTGATTGCGGTGATGGCAGGGATTACCGAAGAGTTTTTCTTTCGCGGTACACTCGAACGCATCATCGGCGGCTGGACACAGAAACCGCATCTCATTATCTGGATTGCGGCTGCCATTTTCAGTGCAATACACATGCAGTTCTATGGTTTTTTACCGCGTATGGTGCTGGGTGCTTATTTTGGCTATCTGCTGCTCTGGAGTGGCAACATCTGGGTTCCGGTATTTGCGCATTTTCTGAATAATGCACTGGTTATCATCTGTATGTCGGATGCCCGACTGAAGGAAAATGAGTTTATCACCGGCGAAATTTCAGGTCCGAATATCATGACATACAGCATCGGAGCCGTTTTTACGCTGTATTTGTTTATTCTGTGTGTGCGACGGTTAAAAGTCTTTTTTGCGCAGGATGAAGTCCTTACCTAAATATTTCTCACGCACAATCTCATTCTCGGCCAGCTGCTCGGCGGTTCCCTGAAACAGCACTTTCCCTTCGAAAAGCAGATAGGCACGATCGCAAATACTGAGTGTTTCGTACACATTATGATCGGTAATCAGAATACCGATATTTTTATGTTTCAGCTTGGCCACAATGCTCTGAATATCTTGTACGGCAATCGGATCGACACCGGCAAAAGGTTCGTCGAGCATAATAAATTTCGGGTCGATAGCCAGACAGCGGGCAATTTCGGCACGACGGCGCTCACCACCCGAAAGCTGATCGCCCAGGTTTTTGCGTACTTTATGCAGACCAAATTCCGAAATCAGACTTTCCAGTTTCTCTTTCTGATAAGCTTCGGTGGTTTTTGTCATTTCCAGCACCGAACGGATATTATCTTCTACCGTCATCTTACGGAAAATCGAAGCCTCCTGTGCCAGATAACCGATGCCGTTGCGGGCACGCCGGTATACCGGGAATTTAGTGATTTCCAGATCGTTCAGAAAAATACGGCCTTCGTTCGGAGTAACCAGACCCACGGTCATGTAGAATGTGGTGGTTTTGCCCGCACCGTTCGGTCCGAGTAATCCCACAATTTCACCCTGTTTCACTTCGATCGAAACATGGTTTACCACGGTTCGTGTTTTGTATTTTTTTACCAAATCTTCTGTACGAAGAATCATCTGTTCGTCTGCCATGCCAAAAACTTTGCAACAAAGAAACAGAATTAATTCGTATCGGACAAAAACTGCTGCTTCAAATTTGTTAATTCTACATGAAAGGAAAACGGCATGATGGTGCAT
>CAMTPG010000074.1 GCA_947074335.1 uncultured Parabacteroides sp. | reverse complement strand
CAAACTGGTAATCGATGAATATCTCCGAATTCTATCAACTGGTTGAAAATCCTGCATTGCTCAATGCAGCGACAGTGCACCCGCTCAAACAGCTGGTTGATAGTTATCCCTGTTTCCCTGCCGCCCGGTTACTTTATCTGAAAAATCTGGCGCTGCTTGATGATCTCGGCTTTGAAGCCGGATTAAAGCAGATGGCGATTGCCATTCCCGACAGGAAGCAGTTATTTATGCTTATTTCAGGAGATGATTACGGATTTGATCAAACCGTACAACCGACCGCCGATTCAGGTTCATTCTCACTAATCGATGCTTTTCTGGCTGATCTGAATACTGAGCCGGCAGCAGAAACCGAAAAATCGCTTCTTTTTCAGCCCTCGACCGCTTCTGATTATTTACACTGGTCACTGACCGGTGATGCTGCCGTAACGCAGCCTGATAAGTCCGAAGAAAAGCATTCAAAACTCAAACATCAGGAGCTGATCGACTCATTCATCGAAACCGAAGAGCTTCGATCGCCCGCAAACCGGATTGCTTCGATGGAAGAATCGGCAACCGGACAGAAATCTTCCGGTGCGGCTCTGCCCGCCGAAGAAGCAAAGAAATCACTGGATGATTCCTATTTTACCGAGACTTTAGCTCATATTTATGTTAAACAACGCAGATATGACAAGGCTTTGCAAATTATTAAAAACTTAAGTTTGAATTATCCGGAAAAAAATGTTTACTTTGCAGACCAAATCAGATTTCTTGAAAAGTTGATTATTAACACTAAAAAATAAAAACAAAGATGTACGTATTTATTACAATTCTAATCCTGATTGCGTCCATTCTGCTGATCATCATTGTTTCGATCCAGAATTCAAAAGGCGGAGGTCTCGCTTCAGGGTTTTCTTCTTCAAACCAAATTATGGGGGTACGTAAAACCACAGACTTTTTAGAAAAAGCAACCTGGACACTTGCCGGTGTTGTTGTTGTGTTAAGTATTGTGATTACAGCCTTTATCCCGAGAGAACATCATGCAACCGGTTCTGAAATCAGAGAACAGGTAAACAATGCAGTAACTATCGATCCGAATTTGATCGCGCCTGATTTTGGAACAGCTCAGCCTTCGGCAAATGCGCCGGTAGGAGATGATGATTCTACAAATTAAGCCAAAAAATCATACGAAATTTAAAGGAACTCAAAACCAGAGTTCCTTTTTTTTGTTATATAAATACAACAGGAGAGATCTGATTTGTAATAACTTCCTGTTATATATATCTTTGTTTTAATATAGATAACAAATAAACAGACTTAATATTTGAAAAATGGATTTTATCAACTTTGACGGATTACTCATCGGGATTGCCACCTTTTTAATCATTGGTTTTTTTCATCCCGTTGTAGTAAAGGCCGAATACTATTGGGGAACCAAATGCTGGTGGATTTTTCTAATTTTAGGAATCATCGGCACCCTTGCATCACTGTTGTTGGAAAGTGTATTCTTTTCAGCCATATGTGGTGTATTTGCATTTTCCTCTTTTTGGACGATTAAGGAGGTATTTGAGCAGGAAGAACGCGTGTTGAAGGGTTGGTTCCCGAAAAATCCGAAACGCATTTATAAAGATGATTTGTCGAAATAAACAGCATCATACACGATCATAAATAAAAACGCCATCTCCCCAAAAGGAAGATGGCGTTTTTTTATGATTATACACTGCTGTGCGGAAATATAACTTTATTTACTTTGTAAAACGATTTTACCGCTTTTCAGACCTGGCGAAGTGGCTTCGAATACAATCTCGCCCGGAGTTTCCGAAGTTTCCACAATGGCAGTCAGCTGGCCTTTAAACAACGACATTTTCGGAGCCTGGAACGATTCCAGACAGATCGGGTCGCCGTTGGCTGCCGCCTTATAAGAACCGGCACCACGCACCTTGAAATTGATCTTGTTGGTTGCATCCGGAATCAGGTTACCCGCTTTATCCACTACGCGTACCGTGATAAACGAAAGATCTTTGCCGTCGGCGGTCAGTTCGCTGCGATCAGCTGTCAGCTCAATGCGATCCGGTTTGCCGGCAGTATGAACTTCGCTTTCGGCAACAGCATTGCCGTTTTCGTCGTAAGCCACCACTTTTACGGTGCCCGGCTCATATTTTGTATCCATCCACATCAGACGGTAACGTTTCTGACGTTCCAGATTTTGCTGTGCCTCTTCGGTATAACTGCCTTCCAGCGGAACGCTTAAATCTTTGGTACGCACACCCTGGCTCTTGCCATTGATAAAGAGTTCGGCGCTCGGGTAATTGGTATATACAAAAACAGGCGTCACTTCACCTTCGCGGCCCGGCCATGTCCAGTGGGGCAGAATATGTAAAGTCTCTTCATTTTTATTCCAGTGGCTGCGGTACAGGTAGAAACGATCTTTGGGTAATCCGGCCAAATCCACAATACCAAACAGCGAACTGTGGCTCGGCCAGTTTGTATAATAAGGTGTAGGTTCGCCCAGATAATCAAATCCGGTCCATACAAATTCGCCCATACCATAAGGCAGATCCTCATGTTGGATGAAATCATCTTCGGGCAGGTTCGACCAGCTGCAATGCTCCACATCGTATGATGAGCTCTGGTGATCATCGTAAGTAGCCATCGATTTACGCTCTACCGGGAATTTATAAACCCCGCGCGAGCTTACGGTAGAAGCCGTTTCGCTACCCAGAATCAGCTGCTGTGGCAGTTTTTTATAATTCTCCTGATATTTGAAAGGACGGTAATTGAAACCGGCCACATCCATTACAGCCGCAAAGTTATTGTTTACAACGGCATCGGGTGCATCCATTCCCTGAGTAACCGGACGGGTCGGATCTTCGCGGTGACAAATATCCTGCAGGAAACGGGCCACTTTGCTTCCGTTTACATCCCACTGGTTCGGTACCTCGTTACCAATACACCACATTACAATACTCGGATTGTTGCGGTAATGACGAATCAGATTGGTCAGGTCTTTATCGGCCCATTCATCGAAATACAGGTTATAGCCGTTTTTACATTTGGCGATATCCCATTCATCAAAACTCTCGGCCATCAGCATCATACCCATTTCGTCGCAGGCTTTAACCAGTTCGGGAGCCGGCATGTTGTGTGAAGTACGGATGGCATTTACACCCATATCTTTCATGATGCGAATCTGGCGGCGGATAGCGGCATCGTTTACGGCAGCACCCAGCGGACCTAAATCATGATGATTACAAACACCCTGGAAAATGGTTTTCTCACCGTTCAGGAAGAATCCTTCGTTCGGAATCACTTCAATAGAGCGGATACCGAATGTGCTTGTATATAAATCTTTCAGCTCTTTACCTTCGTACAGGCGGCTTTCGGCCGTATAAAGTGCCGGAGTGTCCATCGACCACAGTTCCGGATTCTTCACAATGAAGTTTTGCGAAACCGTGCTGTTATAATAAGGTAAATCAGTCAGTTTCGAAGTTTCGATACCCACCTGTTTGCCTTCCGGATTCAAAATGATGGTTTCCAGACGATAAGCAGCCGTATCGGCACCCTGCGGCAAAACGATTTCTGTTTTGGCATCCACAGTGGCAAATTCGCGTGTTACATTCGGTGTGGTAATAAATGTACCCCAAACCGGAATGTGCGCATCTTCGGTTACCACCAGATGAACATTACGGTACAAACCGGCTCCCGGATACCAGCGCGACGATTCGGGCATATTTTCCAAACGAACAGCCACTGTATTTTTTTGTCCCGGTTTCAGGAAATCGGTAATGTCAAAATGGAATGAGTTGTAGCCATAAGGCCAGAATCCCGCCTTTTCGCCATTTACATATACATTGGCGTTACTCATGGCACCGTCGAAAATAATTTCGGCGCGTTTGCCTGTTTCAAAAGCAGGCACATCAAATGTATTGCGATACCAGCCCACACCTACAAAAGGCAATCCGCCGGTACGTCCGGCATGTTCCATTGCTTCGGTTTGTCCATCCTGTGCGATGGCAACATCCTGCTTGTCATTCTGGGCACTGAACGGACCATAAATCGCCCAGTCGTGCGGTACGGTTACATTTTGCCATTTACTGTCATTAAAAGCAGGGTTAATAAAAGTAGAGTCATCTTCTCTTGTGAATTTCCAATTTTTATCCAGCAGATATTCCTGGCGTACTTGTGCTGATAAGCTGGAAAAGAATCCGAATAGCCCCAATACGGCTATCAAATAATTTTTCTTCATTTTGTTATTTTCGTGTTATTATAGTTCAAAGCGTTACAAAATTAATTAAATTTGCGTCCTTAACAAACGAAAATTAGATTTTTAGGAAACATGTGGATACAATTAGCATTTGTTTTGATTGCCATCATTATTGGCGCACGTATAGGTGGCATCGGGTTAGGTATACTGGGTGGTCTCGGATTGTCGATTCTTACGTTTGGCTTCGGACTTGAACCTACGGCTCCTCCCATCGATGTCATGTTAATGATTGTGGCAGTTATTGCAGCAGCCAGTTGTATGCAGGCCGCCGGCGGTTTAGATTTAATGGTGAAATGGGCCGAGCGGTTATTGCGTAAAAATCCGTCAAAAATCACCATTCTGAGTCCGTTCATCACTTACGGATTCACCTTTCTGGCCGGCACCGGTCATGTGGCCTATTCGGTACTTCCCGTAATTGCCGAAGTTGCCACCGAAACCAAAATCCGTCCCGAGCGACCGATGGGCATTGCCGTAATTGCTTCGCAGCAGGCCATTACCGCCAGTCCGATTTCGGCAGCCACCGTGGCGATGCTCAGTATGCTGGGTGGTTATGATATTACCTTATTAAATATCCTGATGATTTCGGTGCCCTGTACGCTGGTCGGCGTGTTTGCGGGTGCGCTGTATTCACTGCGTGTGGGAAAAAATCTGGAAGAAGATCCCGAATACATCCGTCGTATGAAAAGCGGAGAACTCACAGCCGGAAAATACCAGACCCAGAAACTGCAAAATCCGCGTATGGCGCTGATTTCGGTCATTCTCTTTGTGCTGGCCACCGTGGCAATTGTGCTGTTCGGTTCAATCCCTTCGCTTCGTCCTACATTTAATGCGGGCAGCGATGCACCCACACAGATGCAGATGGCGCATATTATCGAGATCCTGATGCTTTCGGCAGCGGCACTGATTTTGCTTATTACGCGTACCGATGGCATTAAAGCGGTTCAGGGATCCGTATTCTCGGCCGGTATGCAGGCTGTTGTTGCCATTTTCGGTATTGCCTGGATGGGCGATACTTTTATCGGCGGTAATATGGAAACCATGAAAGGCGGCATAGAGCATTTTGTTACCCAGATGCCCTGGCTGTTTGGTCTGGCACTGTTTGTTATGTCTATTTTATTATTCAGCCAGGCCGCAACGGTTCGTGCCCTGCTTCCGTTGGGTATTGCACTGGGCATTTCGCCCTGGATGCTGATCGCTCTGTTTCCGGCGGTAAACGGATACTTTTTCATTCCGAATTACCCGACAGTAGTTGCTGCCATCAATTTCGACCGCACCGGATCCACACACATTGGTAAATATGTGCTGAATCATTCATTTATGGTGCCCGGACTCATCGCATCGATTGTTTCGGTAGGTTTAGGCCTGTTGTTGATTCAGTTTATTAAATAACAAACTTAGATTAAAGCCTGTGAAAAAAATGATTTGTTTGTCGGCTGTAACCTTGCTGACCTTCTCGTCGTGTGTGACGAAGAAAAAATACCTGCTGGCCGAAAACGGACGTCTCGAAGCCGTGGCTCGTGGCAACGATCTGCAAAATCAGCTGGTGGATTGTCGCAATACCGGCGATGCACTCCGCTCTGAACTTGGACAATTAAAACGTGATACAACCCGCATGGGGCAGCTCATCCGTCATTTCGAAAAAAGTCTTGACATGAACCTGACCGAACAGGAAAAACTCAACGCCCTGCTCAGTCAGAAGATGAATGAACTGAGTGATCGCGAGCGCACGATCAATGATTTGCAGGATTTGATTAACGCACAAAATGAAAAAGTGCGTGCGCTGCTCAACAGTGTAAAAGATGCATTACTCGGTTTTAACAGTGATGAGCTTACCGTGACCGAAAAAGACGGAAAAGTCTATGTAGCCATGTCGGACAAATTACTTTTCGAGTCGGGCAGTGCGCGCGTGGATAAACGCGGTAAAGAGGCGCTGGCCAAACTGGCCGGTGTACTGAATAAGCAAACCGATGTAGATGTTTATATCGAAGGGCATACCGACAGTAAACCCATCAGCACGGCACAATTCAAAGACAATTGGGATCTGAGTGTGATTCGTGCCACATCGGTAGTTCGCATTCTTACCAAAGATTATGATGTAAATCCGTTACAGATTCAGCCTGTGGGTCGTGGTGAGTTTTTGCCTGTAGCCGATAATGAATCAACAGAAGGACGCGCCAGAAACCGCCGTACCGAAATCATTATGGCACCCAGACTGGATAAATTATACGAAATACTGAATCAATAGCGATCCGGTCAATATACGATTGCAGGGATTAATCTTTATCTAAAAGGGTAGAGGTTGATCCCTTTTTTGTGTTGTGCCTTTATGTTGTGGATCTCCAATATCTCTATGAGTTGCCTTGAGCCTATACACTTCGCATACACGCACAAAAAAAGGTTGTTTGAAATCAAACAACCTCTTGTTTTTGGGTGAAAGATGGGGCTCGAACCCACGACCCTTGGAACCACAATCCAATACTCTAACCAGCTGAGCTACTCTCACCATATGTTCTCAATAAGTGTTCCCTTATTAAGACGATGCAAAGATAGGCATTATTTTTATAAGTGCAAATAATTGGTGCACTTTTTTTGTAAAATTATTCGCTATAAATCGCTTTTTTGCCCGCCAGCAGTGTGTTTCGCATCAACGAGATGATCGTCATCGGACCCACTCCGCCCGGTACCGGCGTGATATAGCGACACTTAGGTGCCACTTCGCTAAATTTAACATCGCCCGTCAGTTTGAATCCGCTTTTTGTCTGGCTGCTCGGCATACGTGTTGTACCCACATCCACAATAACGGCACCCGGTTTCACCATGTCCGCTTTCAGAAATTCGGGCACACCCAGTGCTACGATAATCAGATCGGCACTCAGGCACATTTCCTTTAAATTTTCGGAACGGCTGTGGCAAACCGTAACCGTACAATCGCCCGGCACCGCCTTCTGCATCATAAGCGTTGCCATGGGTTTGCCCACAATATTACTTCTTCCCAGCACAACGCAATGTTTACCGCGCGTCGGGATATCGTAACGGCGAAGCAACTCCACGATACCTGCCGGCGTAGCCGATACAAAGCAGGGCAGGCCAATCGACATGCGTCCCACATTAATCGGATGGAAGCCATCCACATCTTTGCGGTAGTCGATGGCTTCGATTATTTTTTCTTCAGAGATATGATTCGGCAAAGGCAGCTGTACAATAAATCCGTCTACATCGGCATCCCGATTCAGTTCGTCTACCTTTTTGAGCAGCTCAGCCTCCGTTACATCATCTTCGTAGCGAATCAGGGTTGATTTGAAACCAATCTCTTCGCAGGTTTTTACTTTGCTGGCCACATAGGTTTCGCTTCCGCCGTCGTGTCCCACCAAAATAGCTGCCAGATGCGGTACTTTACCACCTTCGGCTTTAATTTTGGCAACCTCTTCGGCCATCTCCTTTTTCATCTGTGCTGAAACGGCTTTTCCGTCCAGCAGCTGATAATGCTGCTCTTCCATATTCATATGCTCTTTCTGACTGATTAACTTACTGACAAATTATCTTTTAAACGAAGGAAATTTTTTGCCACCCGGTTTCTGGGTTGTCAACATACGCATCATCTTGCGGGTTTCGTCAAACTGTTTGATCAGTTTGTTTACCTCCTGAATATTTGTGCCGCTGCCTTTAGCGATACGTGCACGACGCGAACCGTTCAAAATAGCCGGATTGCTTCTTTCGGCGGGAGTCATCGAATAGATAATCGCCTCAATGCTTTTGAATGCATTATCATCGATATCAATATCTTTCAGTGCTTTACCCACACCCGGAATCATGGCAGCCAGCTCTTTCAGGTTACCCATCTTTTTGATTTGCTGAATCTGGGAGATGAAGTCGTTAAAATCGAACTGATTCTTGGCAATCTTCTTCTGCAGGCGTTTTGCCTCCTCTTCGTTGTATTGTTCCTGTGCACGTTCTACCAGCGATACAATATCACCCATGCCCAGAATACGGTCGGCCATACGTTCGGGATGGAATACATCGAGTGCATCCATTTTCTCGCCCGTACCCACAAACTTGATCGGTTTATCCACCACGGTACGGATAGAAAGCGCCGCACCACCACGTGTATCACCATCTAATTTTGTCAGTACAACGCCGTTGAAGTCGAGTCGCTCATTAAACTCTTTAGCCGTATTAACGGCATCCTGACCGGTCATGGCATCCACCACAAACAAAATCTCATCGGGCTGAATGGCTTTTTTGATGGCTGTGATTTCGTTCATCATCTGCTCATCGATAGCCAGACGACCGGCAGTATCCACGATCACCACATCATTACCGTTGGCTTTAGCCAGTTTGATGGCATTCTGTGCAATTTCTACCGGGTTTTTATTTTCCGGTTCCATATAAACGGGAACACCAACCTGCTCGCCCACCACGCGCAACTGCTCGATAGCGGCCGGGCGATATACGTCGGCAGCCACCAGCAACGGCTTTTTGCCCTTTTTGCTTTTCAGCAAATTGGCCAGTTTACCGGAGAAAGTAGTTTTACCCGAACCCTGCAAACCCGACATCAAAACAATGGCAGGCGAACCATTCAGTTCCAGTTCGGTAGCTGTGCCGCCCATCAGTGTGGCCAATTCGTCGTGAACGATTTTGACCATCAGCTGGCTCGGCTTAACAGAAGTCAGTACATTCTGTCCTAAAGCTTTAACTTTAACTGTATCTGTGAAACTTTTTGCAACTTTATAGTTAACGTCGGCATCCAGTAATGCCTTACGTACATCTTTTAATGTTTCAGCAACATTGATTTCGGTGATTTTTCCTTCACCTTTCAACAGTTTAAACGACCTGTCTAACCTTTCGCTTAAATTCTCAAACATAATTTCGTAGGTATATTATTTTATTCTTTATAATCTTTGAATGAGGCACAAAGGTAAGAAAAAGAAATCAAATCTTCTTATTCTGCCAGCTTCCCTTCTTCAAATAAATAATACTGAGTATTAATAAACCGCTATAATATACAATTTCGGTCATAAAACATTCGGCAACGGGGCGTTTCAAACGGATGCCAATGATGTAGATAAACAGCATATAAACCGCCAGCACAATAATCTCTAAAAAGAAGGCCGCTTTTGTATTGCCGGTGCCCGATACACCATTAAATACAATGTTGGAAACCGACGAAACCAGCAGGGCTGCCGAGATTACATAAAGCGACGGAACCGAGGCGGCAATCAGGCTGCCGTCGTTGGTATAAACCGAAAGAATAAGATGCGGCAAAAAACTGGTAATCACCGAGCAACCCAGCACGATGCAAAACGAAATAACCGCCAGTTTGCGGATGATCGGAATCACCTCCGCCGTATGTCCGGCACCGATGCTGTTACTCACAAACGTATTGGTTACGGTAGATAAGGCATTGACCGGAATAAGCAGCACGATATAAACACTGCGCACAATATTGGCAATGGCCAGCTGGCGTTGTCCCAGATGCTCTACGGCGATAAACAGCATAAAAAAGGTACTGAGCGAAATAA